>JANQME010000316.1 GCA_028280205.1 Longimicrobiales bacterium | reverse complement strand
GGGAGAGCCGTCGCCGCGAGTGCGACCGCCAGCAGGCCGACTCCGACCGCCACGTAGGCGAGCGGGGCGGTCGCGGACACCCCGAAAAGGAGGCTCCGGAACGCACCCGACACGGCGAGGGCGGCCGCGAGTCCCACCCCGACACCGAGAACGGCCATCGACGCGCCCTGGCGCACGATCAGCCGGACCACCTCCGACCGACCGGCCCCGAGCGCCATGCGGACACCCACTTCGTGACCGCGCTGCGCCACCAGATAGGCGAGCACACCGTGCACGCCGAGCACCGCCAGGACGACGGCGATCGTGGCGAAGAGCGAGAGGAGGGTGGACGCGAAGCGCTCCCGCGCCATCGCGTCGGCGACCGTGGCCTCCATCGTGGCGACGTTGAAGACGGGGATCCCGGCGTCGACCCCTGCGACCGCATCTCGCACGGCGTCTGCGAGGGCGAGCGGCGGCACCTCGGTGGCGAGCATCAGCGTCAGCTTCGCCGGCCGAGGCGGGCTCTGGAAGAGGCTCAAGTACATCGCGGGCGGAATCTCGGCCGTGAGGCCGTGGATGCGCTCGTCTTCCACGATGCCGACGACTTCGCGAAAGGTCGGGCCCCAGAACGCGATGCGCTGACCGATCGCGTCGCCCGCGGGGAAGTAGCGCTCGGCGGCGGTCCGGTTGAGCACGATCCTGGGTGGCGTGTCGACCCGGTCGGCGGCGTCGAGGAGCCGCCCGGACACGAGCTCCAGGCCGGCCGTCTCGAAGTACCCCGGCGTCACGAGGCGCGTCGTCATCTCGCCCTGTGACGGGTCGTACGGCTGGCCCTCGATCCGGAAGGAGTTCGTGAAGCCCGGATCGAGCGGGTGGTGGAGGAGGACGGCAGCCGAGCGCACCCCGGGGATGGCCTCGGCGGCCTCCTCGAGCGATCCGATCGCCGCGAAGATGCCCGGCCAGTCGGGATAGGTGGCCATGCTCGGGTAGCGGCCTTCGGGGATCATGAAGTCCACCCGCAGCCGGTTCTCGGCCTCGAAGCCGGGATCGATCCCGCGCAGGTTGCGGACCGTGCCGACGAGCAGCGTCGCGCCGAGCAGGAGGACGACCGCCAACGCGAGCTGCGCCGACACGAGGAGCCGTCGCAGACCGACCCCGGCCGACCCGCGCTCGTTGGACCGACCGTCCTTGAGATCCCGCCGCAGGTCGATCCGACGGGCCTGGAGCCACGGCATGAGCCCGAAGCCCACACACACGACGACGCACACGCCCAACGCGAAGAGGAGCACCGGCACGTTGATCTCCGGGCGGCCCAGGGCCGCGACCTCCGGGGGTGCGAGGCGCAGGAGCAGCCCCACTCCCGCGCCGGCGAGGGCGATCCCGGCGGCCGCCGATACCGCCGTCATCACGATCCCTTCGACAAGGAAGCGGCGAAGCAGGTCCCGGCCCCCCGCACCCACGGCGGCGAGCACAGCGAGCTCGCGGGCCCGCGTCGCCCCCCGTGCGAGAAGCAGGTTCGCAACGTTGACGAAGCAGATCGCGAGTACTGCGAGCACCGCCCCGAAAAGGACCCAGAGCGTACGGGTGAGATCGGCCCGACCGACCTCGGCGAGGGGCTCCACGAACGCACCGCGGTTCCGATTGTGATTCGGGTACTCGACCTCCAGTTCGGCCATGATCCGGGTCATCTCCGCCTGAGCCTCCGCGAACGTGGCCTCCGGGTTCAGCCGCCCGACCACGCGCACCCAGTGGTTCGGACGGGTGGCCACCGAGAGATCCTGACGGATCGGGACCCAGACGTCCGTCTCCCCGTGCGGGTACTCGATCCCCTCGGGCAGCACGGCGACGACCTCGTGCGGGCGGTCGTCGAGCACGATCGTGCGGCCCACCACACCGGGGTCGGCGCCATACCGATCGGCCCACAGCCGGTGGGTGAGCATCACGGCGTCGAGGCCGTCCGGCCGATCCTCCTCCGTGGTGAAGCCCCGACCGAGCGCCGGCTCCAGACCGAACACCTCGAGCAGGTTCCGGCTGACCGCGGCCGCATCGAGCTGCCGGGCCGGACCGTCGTCGAGCGAGAGGACCGCCGTTCCCACGGCGTGGATCGCCAGATCGTCGAAGGTGCGGGTCCGCTCCAGATAGTCGAAGTAGTCCGACGTGGACGCGTCCTCCCGGACCGTGCCGGTCGCCCGGTCGTTCTGCCAGACCACCGCGAGCCGGTCCGGCTCAGGAAACGGAAGGGGCCGCAGCACCACCCCCTCCAGGACACTGAACACCGCCGTCGTCGCGCCGACGCCCAGCGCCAGCGTCGCGACCACCACCGCCGTGAATCCCGGCGCCCTGCGCATCCCACGCACCGCGTATCGCACGTCCCGCCGCCACACGTCCATCATCGACCTCCACCGTTGACCGTCCACACGCTGCGCATCGTATCCGCGGCACGCTGTCCGCACGCGCTCCACGTCTCCGAAGCGGTCCATCACGAACCGCCGCGCTTC
This sequence comes from Longimicrobiales bacterium, assembly GCA_028280205.1. GTDB lineage: Bacteria > Gemmatimonadota > Gemmatimonadetes > Longimicrobiales > Gaopeijiaceae > UBA2589. The sequence continues at coordinate 29,225 of JANQME010000316.1, read as the reverse complement.
CTCCTCGTCCCATCCCCGACTCACGTGCTCCCGGACGCGCTCCTCGATGTGGAACGCGATCTCCGTCTCGACGTCCGAGTCGATCGACCGCCGAGGAAAGAGCTTCCGCCAGACGTCTCGCCACTCCACCCGCGCCTCCCGTCGTCTCAGGCGCCTACGTCGCCCAGATCGAGCATCCCCGCCACGGCCCGGGTGTGGCGCGCCCAACGGGCGGCCTCCCGCTCGAGTCGTCGCCTCCCCTTCCGCGTCAGCCGGTAGTACTTCGCCCTTCGATTCTCCGGCGTACGGCCCCACTCGCCTTCCACCAGCCGATCCCGCTCCAGCCGGTGCAGCGCCGGGTACAGGGCTCCTTCCTCGATCCGAAGGAGCCCGTCGGTGCTCGCCTCGATGTGTCGGATCACCCCGACCCCGTGCAGCGGACCGTCCCGCAGCGTCCGCAGCACGAGGAGGTTCATCGTCCCGTACAGCGTGTCGGCATCGACACCCACAACCTCTCCCTTAGCATAATCCGCTTAGGTTTATAGCATCAAAGATCAGATACTACAAGAACTACAGCCTTTCGACGTCACCGAAGGGGCAAAGGTTGGAGAGCAAGATCGCGAGCCGGACTCTCGGAGCCGGAGTCCGTCGTTCGGGCTCGGCGCCCGTCAGGGGAGCTCCTCGAAGACCCCGGTGTCGCGGTTCTTCCGCACCCGGTCCCACGCGAAAACGCGCCCGTTCATGGTGATCCAGACGCCGGTGGAGAGGACCTGCACCGCGGTGAGCGCACCGCCCAGGTTGAACAGGCCGTCGGAGCTGCCGAACGCGATCGGGATCATCGCGCCGGTGAGCACGATCGTCTTGTCCGGCACGTGCTCGGCGAGCACGCGGGCCGTCTCGACCATCGTGTCGGTCCCGTGCGTGATGACGATGTAGGGCTCCGGCGCGTCCCGGCAGTTGCTGGCGACCAGACCGCGGTCCGCATCGGTCATCTCCAGCGAGTCGATCATCATGAGCGTGTGGACCCGTACGTCGAGACGGGAGCGGCCCATCTCGAGCATCTCGGGGAGGTGCGTGTCCCGGAAGTCGAGCGTGCCGTGGATCTCGTCGTACTCTTTGTCGAAGGTGCCCCCGGTGACGAAGAGTCGGATCGGTGCCGGGCTCACCACCGGCCGGCGGCCCGCTCCTTCCCGGGCAGGATCTCCAGGCACGTGGTCCACCACCCCGTGAGGATCGTCGCGACGAACTCCTCGGGAAGCTCTTCGGCCCGCATCTCGCTCGCCAGGGCCCGGTGATCGTACGCGACGGGGACGAACTCCACGGAGAGACCGCCCCCCTCGACCTCGAGCAGTGCGTACCACACCTCCGTGCGCCCGTCGTTGGCCGGGCGGCCGAGCGCTCCCGCGTTCACGTACGTCCTCCGACCGCCCGTGTCGGCGTCCCAGCTTCGCGTCCAGTGGATCCCCGTGTGGGTCCCCAGAATCACGTCCGCACCCGCGTCGGCCGCGAGCTTGTCGAGGAAGTGCGTGGGCGTGGTCGACTCCCAGAGGAATTCGTTCGTCCGGCGAGGGCTGCCGTGGCACGCCAGCACCTCCAGGTCCCCGAGACGGAAGCGAAGCTCGGCGGGGAAGGTCGCCATGAGCGTGCGGTTCTCCCGGGATGTCTTCGAGAGTGTGTACCGGTACGAAAGGCGGGCGTAGTGGTTGTCCCGCGGGTCGGTGTAGCCGCACTGGCAGTCGTCCAGACCACGCGCGATCGAGTCGTCGTAGTTGCCGCGCACGACCGGGATCCGGTGCTCCCGCAGCAGCGGGAACACCCTGTCCGGGTTCGGCCCGAACGCCCCCAGGTCGCCCAGGCACACCATGGCGTCCACTTCACGGGAGCGGGCGTCGGCGATGGCCGCCTCGAGCGCGAGGTGATTCGAGTAGACGCCCCCGAATGCAGCGACGCGACGGAAGGACGGCGGATCGACCTTCCCCACGTCGAGGCGCGGAGTCCTCACGTCGCGTCAGCCGTGAAGCCCGGGAGGTTGGCGCAGATCGCTCCGTTCACCCAGCACGTGTAGCACGCCTGCTCGGCGAGCCGCGCCGGACGCCGGACCGCCTCCTTCAGCGTGTCGCCGAGCCGTGCCGAGTCGTAGTCGAGGAGGATGGGGCATGCCCAAACACCGGCCGCCGTGACGAGTCGCGCGCTCGAGCACAGGAGTTGATCCGCAGGATACCCGCTCATCATCTCGTGATTCACGCGCTCCACGTCGGCATAGGGACGGTCGCGTTCGGCCTCTGCCCCGATCCGGAGCGGCGGGAGAATCTTGAGCCGCGGGCGGTCGTACCCCACCTCGGCGAGCACGCGTCGGAACGACCGGAGGATCCGGTCGGTCTGCTCGTCCGGCCACGTCTGCATCGCCGTGACGATCGGCAGGAAGCCGACGCGGGCCAGCCGACCGACGGCCTCCATCGCGCGCTCGAACGTCCCCTCCCCCCGGATCGCGTCGTTCATCTCGGCGTTCACCCCGTCGATGCTCACCCGAAGCTCGAGCGAGTAGATGGACGCGTGCGCCAGCTTCGCCAGCTCGTCCACGGTGCGCTGGGGCAACAGCGTCGCGTTCGTCAGCACGGTCGCCGGCCCCAGCGCGAGCGTATCCTCGAGGATCCCGAGCACCTCGCGGTTCATGAACGGCTCTCCGCCGGTGAAGTAGTACTCCTTCACGCCGAGCGAAACGGAAGCCCGCAGGTGCTCCGCGACGTCGGCGCGCGACAGGAACCGGAAGGAGTGGTTGTCGGGCGAGCAGGAGATGAAGCAGTGACCGCAGCGTAGGTTGCACACCGTGCCGGAGACCTGGAACCAAAGCTGGTCGAGAGCGCGCAGCGGGACCCGGGGCACCTCGACCGCAGAGGGGGAGGCGGCGGATTCTGCGATGGGGAGGGCCTTCGACATGCGGGCGGGGAGCGGGTCGGGGCGGAGGTGGGTGGCGACGGCGGACACGCGGGGGGTGCGCCCCCGACAACCCGGTCGGCGCGCCCGGGGTTCCGGACCCATCGCCTGGCTGGGGCGTAGCTTCCGCCCACACGCGGACCTTCCACCCACGCATCCGTCCCGCATGGAATTCGTCTCGATCGACCCGGCCACCGCCGAGGAGCTCGCCCGCTTCGAGGCCCACGACGCGCAGGCGACCGAGCACGCCGTCGCCGCCGCGCACGACGCCCACTTGGAGTGGCGCTTCGCGCCGTTCCCGGAGCGCGCACGACTCCTGCGCGCGGTCGGTCGGATCCTGCGCGAGCGCACCGATGCATACGCCGCGCACATGACGCGGGAGATGGGCAAGCCGGTCACGCAGGCGCTCGCGGAGGTCGAGAAGTGCGCCCGGCTGTGTGACTACTATGCCGAACACGCCGAGGCACAGCTCGCGCCGGTTCAGGCCGACACCGACGCCTCGAAGAGCTACTGGACGTACCGTCCGCTCGGTGTGGTGCTCGGAATCATGCCGTGGAACTTCCCCTTCTGGCAGGTCATCCGTTTCGCCGCGCCGACGCTCACGGCGGGCAACGCCGTGCTCCTCAAGCACGCGCCGAGCGTTCCGCAGTGCGCGCTCGCGCTCCAGACGCTCTTTCGCGACGCCGGGTATCCGACAGGTCTCTTCGGGAACCTCTTCCTCGACGTGGACGCCACCGGCGACCTCATCGACGACCCACGCGTTCGGGCCGTGAGCCTGACCGGCAGCGTCCGGGCCGGAAAGGCGGTGGCCACGCGGGCGGGTGCGGCAATCAAGACGTGCGTGCTGGAGCTGGGCGGGAGCGATCCGTCCCTCGTGCTCGAAGACGCCGACCTGGAGCTGGCGGCCGAGTCGTGCGTCCTCGGCCGCATGAACAACACCGGGCAGAGCTGCATCGCGGCGAAGCGCTTCGTGGTCGTCGACGCGGTGCGCGACGACTTCGAGAAGAAGGTGCTCGAGCAGCTCGAAGGTTGGACGATGGGGGACCCGAGCGACTCCGAAACGCGCCTAGGGCCCATGGCCCGCGTCGACCTGCGCGACACACTCCACGACCAGGTTCGCCGCTCCGTGGACGCCGGCGCCCGTCTCGTGCACGGCGGCGAGGTCCCCGACCGACCCGGTGCCTGGTACCCCGCCACCCTCCTCGCCGACGTGCGACCGGAGATGCCGGCGTACTCGGAGGAGCTCTTCGGGCCCGTCGGCTGCATCCTGTCGGCGGCGGACGAGTTGGAGGCGATCCGGATCGCGAACGACACCTCGTTCGGGCTGGGCGCGTCGGTCTACACCGCCGACGTCCAGCGCGGCGAACGGATCGCCGCCGACCTCCTCGACGCCGGCAACGCCTTCGTGAACGGTGTCGTGAAGTCCGATCCCCACCTGCCCTTCGGCGGCACGAAGGAGAGCGGATACGGCCGAGAGCTGAGCCCGTTGGGCATCCGCGAGTTCACGAACGCGAAGACGGTCTGGGTGCGGTAGCCTACTCGAGCCCGGTGTCCGGGACGGCCTCGTACATCTTCGCCGCCATCGTGTCCGCGTCGACCATCGTCGAGAGGTCGAGCGTGAAGTCCGGTCGCTCGGGTGCGCGCAGCTTGTCGACGAGCTCGCGGACCTCGCGCGCCGACAGCCCCGCCTCCTTCATCGCGTCGGTCGTGACCGCGGCGCCGTCGCGGGCGGCGATCCCGTTCCCGTCGGCGTCGAGCAGCGTGCCGAGGATCTCGCGCTCCACGCGTGTGAGCGGCTCCGCCAGAAGGTCGTAGTCGATCCACGCCTCGTAGGAGAGCGGTGCGACCCGGGCCACCATGCCGGCGATGACCCGCGCGAACTGCTGGATCTCCCACTGCGCCCGCGGATCCACGCGCAGCGAGAGGAAGTGCAGCAGGTTGTGCAGGTCGATCTTCCAGTACCACTGCGTATACGTCGAGACCGGCAGGTCGATGCGCGCGATCTCGCGCGCGACATCCTCCTCGAGGAGCCACCGGTAGGTGTCGCCGGCGTCCCGGCGCAGCCGCTCCCAACGCTCGACCGCTTCGCGATACACGGCTTCGGGCGCGCCGGTCTCGCGGCCCTGCCTGTTCGAGCGGCTCTGGAGCGCGAACTGCTCCGCGCCCGGCTCGTAGAAGAGGAGCGGCATGAGCGAATATCTTGCGCTCAGTTCGTTCACCGAGGCGGTCCGATGCCGGATCCACTGCCGCGCCACGAACATCGGCATGGCGCAGTGGAGCTTGAGCTCCACCATCTCCGACGGGGTGGTGTGCCGGTGTCGCCGCAGGTAGCGCACCAGGCCCCGCGTCTGCGACACCTTCCGTGTGCCGGCGCCGTAGCTGACCCGCGCGGCCCGCTCCACGTCCTCGTCCGACCCCATATAGTCCACGAGCGCGACGAAGCCGTGGTCGAGGACCGGGAAGTACCGGCCGAGGATCTCCTCGGCCGCGGGGATCGTCGGGCGCCTGGTTTCCATGCGAGCGGGGCTGCCGGGTCGGGACGGGGGAATATACACCGTGGCCCGAGCGGGCCGAGCCCGAGCCTACCCGGTCGAGTCCACCCCCCACGGCTCGATGAAGTCCTCCGGCTCGACTCCCAGGGCGTCGGCCACGCGGGTGATGTAATTGAAGTAGCCGATCACCTGCGTGGCATCGTGGACCGCGCGGTCGTCGAAGCCGGCGGCGTGAAGCTCATCGACGTCAGCCTGCCCCATCTCGCCCTGCCGTCGGGTGAGCTTCTCGGCGAAGCGGCACAGCGCCTCGTCGGCCTCGGGCAGCCCGGCCGTGCGCCAATCCCGCGCGATCGCGTGCACGAAGTCGTCCGCGTCTCGCGCGGTCTCGAACAGCGACTCGACCTCGGCCCGGAGGTCATGCGCGTGTGCCTGCGTTCAGTAGAAGCAACCGTTCGCCTTCGAAGTGACCACCGCGAGCATCTCCCGTTGCCAGCGCGAGAGTGGCGAAGGTCCGAACATCACGGCGCGGTAGAAACCGAGCGACGTGTCCATCGTGCGCGGGTTCTGGCTCATGACGTGAACGATGTGCCAGACCCGCCCCGCGCGCTCGAGTGCCTCGTCGAAGAGCCGTTTCAGCCGACCCGTGGCGCGTTCGACGGGGATCTGTTCGATGTAGGGCATGGCCGAACGTACGAGGGCCGGCCCCGGCCGCCAGAGAGAACGACCCGAGCACCTGCCCGCCCAGCCGACGGCCAGCCCCATCCGCCCGTCAGCGCACGCCCGTCAGCGCACCTTGAACGTGATCGGGAAGGACACCCAGACCGGAACCTTCTGGTCCCGGTTCAGCGCCGGGCTGAACCGGTACACGTCGGCGACCCGGAGCGCGGCCCGGTCCAGCGCTTCGTGACCCGAGCTGCGGTCCAGCAGAATCCGCCGCACACCGCCGTCCTCACCGATCAAGAAGAAGATCCGGGCCATGCCCCCCACACCGGCATCGCGCAGGAGCGGCGGATACGCGTCCGCCATCGCCTGCACGACCTCCTGCCGGTTGAGGATGGAGGGCGCCGCGGTGAAGGGGGTGAAGGTGGGAGCCGCGGCGAGGTCCTCGGTCGTCGGCGAGGCGGGCGGTGCAGGGACTGTGCGTCGGTCCCGTGCGTCCGGCCTTGCCGCCTCCGATTCCGGGTCCGCTCCGGGGCGGGACGGGACCGACGTCGACGCCGGTTCGGTCTCGGTCGAGGGCGTCTCCTCCTGCCGGTCGAGACCGATACGGGCGCGAGCCTCCACGCCCCGGTCGTCGATCGAGACGTCGACGCTGCACGCCTGCACGGCCATCGCCACCGCCGCCAGGGTGAGAAGGGCAGCTCGGAGGGATGTCCATCGGGTCGGTCGCTGAGTCATGGCGACAATCCTCTGACGGAGAGAAGACGCGCGCTCGGTGAACGCGGCGAAGGCGAGGGATCGGCCCGACGTCCGCGCCGCGACGGCGAGCAGACTGTCGCCGTATCGCGACGGGTCGGGCCTGTGGCGAAGAACGCGGCGGTCACAGTCGACCTCCATGGCACCCTGCAGGCGGCGGAGGGCCACCCATGCGATCGGGTTCCAGGCGGTGAAGCAGAGTACCGTCAGCACGGCGGCGAGCAGTCGCGAATCGCCGGCCCGCGCGTGCTCCTCCTCGTGGAGGAGCACGAATTCCTGCTGCTCGGACGTGAGGGCATCGAACCAGCGGGGGAGAACGATCCAGGGGCGCAGCACCCCGGCCAGAGCAGGTCCGCAGTCCTCCGAGAGCCACACCGCTCGCCCTCCTCGCTCGATCCGGCGCCACCCGGAACGCCGACGGGTGAGCCGCGCCCGCATCGCGAAGACCACGAGCCCCAGGGTGACACCCGACCCGATCCACAGCACGAGCAGCAGCCGATCCACATTGAGGCCGCCATCCGCCGAAGGCGCAGCCACGGGCGCCGGCAGCTCGATGACCGGTCCGCTGGCGGCGCCCACCAGACGGTCCGGCGCGCGGTCGGAGCGAAGCGTGCCGGATCCGAGGAGCGCCGGCGCGGCGACCAGCGCGAGAACCCAGACCCAGCGGGCCGGAAAATCGATGGACCGGAGCCCCGTCTCCGCGAGCCACGCGGCCACCGCCGCCAGTCCGGAGACCACGACCAGGTACAGCATCATCGAACCGATCACGACTCGTCCTCCATGGCTTCCAGACGCCGGGCGAGCAGGTCGCGCATGCGACGCAGCTCGTCCTCGCCGAGATCCTCGTCCTCGACCAGTCGGGTGAGCACGAGCTCCGGAGAGCCCCCGAACAGCTTCCTCGTAACGCGGCGCAACGCCGAGTCCCCGGCTTCGGCACGCTCGACGAGCGCGCGGTACCGGTGCGCCCGACCTTCCTCCGTGTGCGTCACGTGTCCCTTCTCCTCGAGGATGCGGAGCACGGTCAGGACGGTGTTGTAGGCGAGCTCGTCCTCGAGCGCGGCCCGCACCTCGGCCGCGGTCGACGGGCCGTGCTCCCACAGCGCGCCCATGACGTCGAGCTCCCGGGGAGTGAAGCGAACGGTCATCGCGGCCATCTCCTAAGAGTTTAGGAGATAGTACGGGCTGCCGGGCGGCATGTCAACTAAGGAATTAGGTGTTCGTGCCGGTCCTACCTTTCCCCATGCCCTCGGACTACACGATCGTCTTTCCGCCCACCATGCTGTGGTCGAACCATCAGCGGCCGCACCACGTCCTGACGCAGCTTGCGCGCCGCCATCCGGTGCGCTGCCTCTTCAACGACTGGACCGTGCGCGAGGAGGTGCTGGAGGACGGGCGGCTGATCGTGACGAAGCGAGCCTTCCGAAGGCGCTACCACGAGGGTCCGCTCGTCTACTACTTCTCGATCCCCGAGAAGCTGCGTTATCTCGGGCGGTCCTTCCTCCGCCCCGACCTGCTCGTCTTCGAGCTGATGGATCTCCCGGAGGAGGAGTTCTCGGACTGGCAGCGCGGACTCCCCGAGGCGCTCGAGCGTGCCGACCTCGTCCGGACGACGCACCCGACGATCACGGAGTACCTGCTCCGCCACCACGCCGCACGGGTGGGCGGGCGGGCGATCCGTACCTCGCGCAACGGCGTGGACCTCGACCTCTTCGACCCCGCCCGCCCGCGTCCCCGACCCCCCGAGCTCGCGGGAGTCGACAAGCCGATCCTCGGCTTCTACGGGAACCTCGACGACTGGATCGACTGGACGCTGCTGGGCCGGCTCGCGGAGCTCCCCGACGTGCAGCTCGTCGTGATCGGAGGCACGGAGGGTCGCGCCCCGAAGATCCCCTCGGAGCTCACTTCCTCTTCGATCCTCTGGATCCCCTGGCGGCCCGTGACGGAGATCCCGGCCTGGCTCGCCGCCTTCGACGTCGCGCTCTTCCCCTTCCTCGTGAACGAGATGACCGACGCGGTCGATCCGCTCAAGGTCTGGGAGTACTTCGCCTTCGGGCGGCCCGTCCTCGCCACGCGCACCTCTCTGGTGCGCGAGCGCCCCGAGCTCTTCGAGGCTGTCGCGAGTGGTGCCGAGGTCGACGCACCGGAGCTCCGGGCCGCCGTGGTCCGGGCCCTCTCGTCCAACCGGGACGCCGACGCCGTCGAGCGGCGCCGAGCCGCGGCCCGCGAACGCGCGTGGGGACCCATCGCCGACGAGCTGCACGACGAGATCGTCGCGGCGCTCGGTGGGAAGGTCGGGGCGTGACGGGCAGTCGGGCCGGGCCGGGTGCGCCGCCGCGCGCAACCCGTGAACCGAATGAATCGTCGAACCGTAGTAGGGTCGAGGGCACGATGAACGGCATGACCGCCCGGCAGGAGGTGCTACGGTGGCCCAGTGCGAGGGCAAAACGAGGAAGCGTGAGCGCTGCAAGCGCGACGCAAAGGACGGATCGGCGTTCTGCTCGATCCACGTGGAACAGGAGGTCCGGACCCGGAGGGAGGCGAGCGGGGAGTGGGACACCGACGCGATCATGAAGGCCGCGCTCGGCTTCGCGATCGTCGGCGCGATCTTCCTTTTCCGCTTCCGGCGCTAGCGTCGCATCCGGGAGCACGGGTCGCGCGAGACCGGGGCACACCCGCGCGCGACGTGCATGGGTCGCGCAGGGCTCCATCCTGCGCAGAGCTTCCCTAGAAGTGCTCCGGGCCGAGGTTGTAGCGGCGCGAGCGCTGCACGTCCGGCGTGAAGAAGCCTGCCCGGAAGCGGTTCACCTCGAAGGTGAAGCGAAAGATCGGGTCCCCCTGCGTCTGACCGACGGGGAAGGCGATGTCGAGCCGCCAGATGTTGCGCGTGCGTGAGGGGAGGCCGACCCGCAGACCGAAGCCGACGCCCGCCTGCCATCCCGAGTCGACGGCGTAAGGCACGTCACCCTCCCAGACGCGACCCGCGTCCGCGAAGATCGACAGTCCCAGGTCCGCCGTACCCTCGCGCGGCCACGGAAAGAGGATCCGATCCTCGACGACGAAGCGGGCCATGCGCCCGCCCGGAAAACGATCCTCGGGGAGCGCCCGCAGAGCGTCGCGTCCGCCCAGGCTGAGCTGGTACGGCATCGTCGTCTGCCAGCCGCCCGCGACCGAAGCGCGTACGAAGAGCGTGTGGCTGCGCAGCCCGTCGGTGCGCAGATACCCCACCAGGTCGGCGTCCACGAGGACGTCCTGCCACAGACCCCGGTCTCGTCGCGCCTCGACGGTCGCGCCGCCCGTAAAGAGCGAAGAGCCCAGGGGCGCGCCGAAGCTCGTGTGGACCCGGCCGAAGACGTCGTCGACGCCCGGGATCCCGGCGGGCAGGAAGAGGTCGAAGCCCCGACCGAGACTGGCACCGGCGAAGAAGCCGTGTCCCACCAGGAGGCGGTCCCGCATCCCGTCGATGCCCTGGTACTCCACATAGCGGTAACGACGCGTCCCCAGATGGAGCGCGACGCGTGTCGCGCCGTACTCGGCGAGCTGGTCGGCGAGGTCGGGCGGGAGGTCGCCGGGGTACGGCTGGAGGTCGTCGAAGTCGATCCCGTACGCGACCTCGGCCCGGGACGGAAAGCGTATGACGTCGCGCGTGAGCGTCAGGCCCGCGATCCAGGAGCGCCACCGCTCGCCGAAGCGCTGTGCCGCCGAGAGCTCGATCACCTCCCGATACTGCGGCACGAGCACCTGGCTGTACGGCTGTACGCCGTCCGTCGAGTACGAGAAGAACGTCGTGCCGTGGCTGTAGCCCTGGCGCACCGAGTACCGGCCGGTCTCCCCGATGAACGGATAGCGGACGTACTGATCGAAGAAGCGTCCGGGCCGATCGCGCCCGTACTGGATCCGGGCGTCCGCGCGACCGAAGAGGCGTGGCGTGGCGAGGGCGAACGACTGTGCCTTCGTCTCGCGACGCTGCTGGTGCTCGAACTCCGCAAAGATCCCCTGACCGATGAAGTTCTCCTCGGTCACCTCGAGCTTCTCGACGCTCAGGCTGGCGTCGTACGTGACACCCATGTCGACCTTGGTCGACCACTCGTCCTGGGTCCTGACCACGAGGGCCTTGCCGCCCCGTCCGTCGTCTTCCGCGTCGATCGTGGCCCGGGCCAGGAATCCGTAGGCGTCCAGCAGGCGCTCGGACTCGGAAACGAGGAAGGAGTCGTAGCAGTCGCCCTCGTCGACGAGGAGCTCACGCCGGATGAACGAGGGCTGGGTCCGGATGTGGAGTGTGTTGAGGGCGCGGTACGTCCAGGAAAGCGCCCCCACCTCCGTCGATTCCGGGTCGAACACGGACTGCCGATCGAGCGCGATCGAGGAGATGACCCCTTCCTCGCATGCGTCCGGCGTCCCCGCCGGTACGCCCCCGTCGGCCTCCTGCGCGCCTGCTGGGCCGGCTACCGAGAGCAGCGCCCCGAGCAGACCGCACGCCGCGACCCCGACCGCGGTGGGAACGGCCGCGAATCGACATAGTGGGCCGAGGGCGGGCGGTGCTTCGGTTGCGATGGGGCCTCCGTGGTCCTCACTCGCAGAGTGAGCCGGGTATCATCGGCGCCGCAAGTAAACGCGCCGCAACGGCGAAGCTACCGTGCGGTATCGAGGGTCGGCGGCGATCGCCGGGTACGGGGGTGCCGAGGACATGGTCAATTGCATACAGTTTCCGGGCGCCCCGTGTTCGGGCATTCCCCTTCCCGGCATCCATGCCCCTCGTCCTCACGGTCCTCTACGGCTCTGCCGCGCTCTTCGGCGCGGCGTTCGGCCTCATCGAGCTCCGGATGCTGCGCCGATTCCTGCGCCATCGTGCCTCGATCCAGGCGTCACGGACCTCAAGCCCGACGCGCGCGCCGGCGACGGTGGCGGCGGGCGTAGGGACCGGGGGGGCGGAGACCGTAGACGTGCCGCGGGTGACGATTCAGCTCCCGCTGTACAACGAGCGCACCTCGGCCGACCGGATCATCCGCGCGGCGGCAGCCCAGGAGTATCCGCGCGACCGCTACGACATCCAGGTGCTCGACGACTCCACCGACGAGACCACGGGGATCGCGCGACGCATCGTGGACGAGGTGGCGGCCGAGGGCGTTCGCATCGAGCTCATCCACCGCGACCACCGGACGGGATACAAGGCGGGAGCACTCGCCGAGGGGCTGGAGCGTTCCGACGCGGACTTCGTCGCGGTCTTCGACGCCGACTTCGCCCCGGACCCGACCTTCCTCCGCCGGCTCCTGCTCGAGGACTCCGCCTTCGACGACCCGCGGGTGGCGTTCGTCCAGGCGCGCTGGGCGTGGGGCACGGAGGCGCGCGACGGCTGGCTCGCCGGAACGCTCGCACTCCTGCTCGACCGACACTTCCGCGTGCAGAAGCCCGTGCGCGCCTGGCTCGGCAACGTGACGACGTTCAACGGCTCGGGCGGGATCTGGCGTCGCGCCGCGATCGCGGACGCGGGCGGCTGGACGTCGGACACCCTGACCGAGGACCTCGACCTCAGCTACCGGTGTGCGCTTTCCGGCTGGCGAGGCCACTACCTGCCGGACGTGCAGGTGCTCAACGAGTTGCCCGCGCACATGCGCGCGTTCAAGATGCAGCAGCGACGCTGGGCGAAGGGGAGCGCTCAGTGCCTGCGCAAGCTCACGAGCCGGGTCATGAGCGCGGGGGACGTCGTGCAGAGCAAGGCCGACGAGGCCTTCATGCTCGCGGGCTACGCCATCCACCCCGTGCTCTTCGTGAGCATGCTCCTCTGGCCGTGGGCCGTCCTCTTCATGGACCGCCGCGTCTTCTGGGTGCTGCAGGGACTCATGTCGCTGAGCATCGTCGCGGCCGCCCTCAGCCTGGTCGTCACGATCCGCGAGCGCGACGGCCGCATCCGGGCCTCGGCGCTGGGCGAGGTGGTCGCGGGTCTGTGCATCGGGACCGGGCTGATGGTGAACAACACCGTCGGTCAGCTCCAGGGGCTGCTCGCCTCGGGGGGGGAGTTCGTGCGCACTCCCAAGCGGACGCACGCACATCGCGACCCGACGCTCGGGGCGCTGGGGGCCGGACGGGCGTACGTCAGCCCGCTGCACTGGACCTTCTTCCTCGAGATCGCCGTCACGGCGTACGCGATCGCCGGTGCGGCGATGCTCGTCGGTGCGGGCGAGGGCTTCTGGTCCGTCGCCATGGTTTTCTGGGCCGGCTGCATGGGGCTGACGATCCAGCAGCAGGTGGTGGCGAGGACCGCCTGAGCCGGTCCCGGACGTGGCACCCTCCCGCGGCTATCTGACCCTCGCCACCGGTCGGCCGGCGTTCCTCGAGATGGCGGTCGACATGGCGCTCTCGCTCCGGGAGCACACCGACCTGCCGGTCGCGATCGCGTGCGACGCCGGGCTGACGGAGGCGGCCAAGAATCGCTACGCGGCCGTCTTCGATCGGGTCACCACGATCCCGGAGCGCTTCCTGGGCGGGCGTACGCGGAAGTTCGGCGTGGCCGAGGCGACCCCGTTCGAGGAGACCGTCTTCGTGGACGCCGACTGCGTCGTGCTGAAGCCGCTCGACGAGCTCTTCACCGCGCTCGACGGGTGCGACCTCGCCTTCCTGGGCGCACAGCTCACGGAGGCCGAGGACCACAACCACCACGGCTTCTCGACCCGCTGGCTCATGAAGCGCTTCGGTCTGGAGTCGTACCTCAAGACCAACTCCGGGATCTTCTGCTTCCGTCGGGAGCCTGCGGTGGAGGTCATGGAGGCGTTCCGGGCCTGCTACGTCGAGGAGGCCCGCCCCGCGCTGCGCGGCTCGCTCCTGCTCGGCCGCTGGCTCGGCGACGAGATCGCGATCGGGATCGTGGGCGGACGGCTCGGGCTCTGTTCCCTTCCCTTTCCGGACACGATGTACTGGCCGCAGGAGTTCGACACGATCGACCTGGCGAACCCCTCGAAGCCGCTTCTGCACTTCGTCTGGCCTCCTTCGCACGAGCTCCTCGAGGCGCTGCTCGACGGCATGCGCGAGCGGCGGGCGAAGGCCGGAATCGGTGGGAGCGCGGAGGAGCACTGGCGCGCGGAAGCACGAAGCCTGGAACGGATGAAGCGGCGTCGCCGGCTGCTCGAGCGGATCGGGTGGTGGTGAGCGGGGCGGGTCGCGGCGAGCGGCGCTCTTCGATGGTGGTGCGCGGCCCGGCGTGGGGGCGGCGCGCGCGGACTCAGACGTCTCCGTCCCCGCGTCCCGCGGGGGACCCGACCAGGGCGGACCGGAACACCCCGGCGTAGCGACGGGCCATCTCCGACGGCACGAGGCGCTCCCGCGCGTACGAGCGGATCGCACCGGCACGGGCGCTCCACACATCCAGTGCGCCCGCGACCGCGAGCATCGCCTGCGCGAGCGCTCGCTCGTTCCGGGACGCGGAGTCGGGGTCGGGCGCCTCGACGTGCTCCGCGGTCACCGAGAGGGGATCGCCGCACGGGTTGGGGACGAGCAGGCCGCGGGGCCCGGCGAGGACGTCGGCCCGGCTCGCCGCGGCGTACCCCTCACGCTCGACCCCGATGAGCTCGGCGGCGCTGCCCGCGTCGCAGAGGATCAGAGGCAGGCCGAGCCATGCCGCCTCCGATGCGGCCACGCTCCACCCCTCGTAGAAGGCGTTCGACACGTAGGCGTCGGCCGCCGAAAGCACCGTGGCCGGACCCCGACGGGCGCCCAGCCAGCGCACCGCATCCGATCCGAACGCCTCGGGGGCGACGCGGCGCAGGTGGCGGAGCGGGACCGTGGCGTCCGGCTCACCCGCCAGTACGAGCCGCGCCGACGGCACCTCCCGATGTACCTCGGCGAACGCGCGAAGCAGCCCGCCCGGATTCTTCTGGCGCGTGATCCGACCGAGCGCCGCGAAGACCGGGGCCGCACGGACCTCGAGCCCGAGTCGACCGCGGGCGAAGGCTCTCGGCACCGCCGCGATCCGGCCTGGATGAACGGCGTTCGGGACGACAGCATCCGGGCGCCGACCGGTACGGAGCGCCCAGTAGTCGGCTGCCGTCTCGCTGACCGCGATCACGGCGGTCGCCGAGCGTGCACGTTCGCGCTCCTCCTTCCACTCCGGCTCTCCGAACCAGGCGAAGGTGTTGTGCAGCGTCTCGACGACCGGGACACCGTGGCGGTCGAGGTGCCGCACCAGAGCGGCGGGAACGAAGTGGGTCGAGACGACGTCGAAGCCGCCCCGCGTCACCCACGCCAGACACGAGTCGGCCGTTCCGTCACCGGTGAGCACCGGCACGCCGGCCTCGGCCAGGCGGTCGGCCACGGCACCGGCGGCGTCCAGGAAATGGACTGCGGTCCGGACCCCGAGGGCGGGGAGGGTGCGCGCCAGCAGCGCCACCACCTCCTCCAGCCCGCCCGATCCGAGGGATCGAACGACGAGCCCCACGCGCAAGGGACCGCGCGCTTCGTCCACCCGCGCGGAGCCGGTCGTCGCCGAGTCACCCGGTCGTGGGCTCGCGGCCGGAGCGTCGCCGACCGCCGCCGGAACCCGAGCCGGAGCGAAGTCCCGTACCGGAGCCGGCAGAGGAGCCGCGTCCACCGCGCGGCCGAGGGCGCCGGAGTCGCGCCACCGCCGCACGCCGTCGCGAACGCGGGCTCGGAGGCCGCGCACGTCGCGGAGCATGGCCGCACGTTCCGCGAGCGAGCGCTCGAGCGACTCGGAGATCGTATTCGATCCGTGCACACGGTAGCGGACGTCCCGAAGCGATGGTTCGTACACGGCCCGCTCGGAACACAGCGCCACGGCCCGGAGCAGGAAGTCGTAGTCGTGGACCCATCGGTAGGCACGGAAGCCCCCGAGTGCCTCCCACAACACCCGATGCACGAAGACGTTGGACGTCGTCACCGCGACGTTCTCGCGCCGGAGGGCGGCGGCGAACGACGGCGCCGCTCGCCCGAGCTCGCGCGCACCGCGATTCCACCGTACCACGTCGTGCTCGGTAGGCGGATCACCTCCGTCCTCCCCGATCACCCGGACCTCGCCGCACACCAGCGCCGCGCCGGTCGAGCGCGCGACACCCCACGCGTGCTCGAGGCGGGCGAGCTCGAAGACGTCGTCCGAGTTCAGGATCGCCACGTACGCGCCCCGGGACAGGTCGATCGCGCGGTTGAGCGCGTGGTGCGCGCCATGGTTGTCCTGTGACTCCACACGCAGGCGCGGGTCGCGGATGCCTCGGAGGATCTCGAGCGAGGCGTCGGTCGAGCCGTCGTCGACGACGATCACCTCGTCCGGGGGCAGCGTCTGCTCGAGCGCCGAGCGCACCGCCTCCTCGACGAACGCCTCGTGCTGAAAGGACGGGACGACGACCGACAGGGCCGCGCGGCCTCCCGCCCCCACCACGCTAACCGACCGGCAGGAGGCCCTCGCGCGAGGCCGTACCCGCGAGGAACGGGACCCAGCTCCGCACCGCGAGTCGGGCCGCTTCCTCCGTGACGTCGGCCTGCAGCCCGATGAAGCGGTGCGCCAGGAAGACGGTGGGGAGCCGGATGACGCCCTGCGGGAGGAGCTGCTCCGGCGCGCGGACCGCGAGGAAGCGCGCAACCGGCGCGCCGACCGGCACATAGAAGACGTGCGCCTCGCCCCGCACCACGTGTCCGGAGACCGTCCGGTAGTAGTGACTCCGGAGCGGGGCCGCGGCCTCCCGCTGTTCACGGATCGCGGACGGGTTGTCGGCGCGGAAGTCGAACGCGACCTCTACGCGCAGCCGGTCGATCGTGACGGGCGAGAAAGACCGGCCCGCACGCAGGCCGCTCAGGAAGGACGGGATGTCCTGGCTCTTGTTCGGCAGGATCGCGGTCAGGCCGCCCGAGTCCCCGGCCTCCGCGTTCGGGCTCGTGGAGAGGTAGGTGGCCAGCGACTCGCGGGCATCCGGCACGCCGGGCCGCTCCTGGCGGGCGAAGCGGAGTGCGGCCAGCACCACGATCGGGCACCCCTGGAGTCGGAGGCCGACCAGCTCCCAGATGTGATCGGCCTCCACGCGGCCCAGGTAGACCGACTCGGGGTCGGGGATGTAGGAGTACCCGTCGCGAACACGCTCCAGGTGCTCACGAACGTGCACGAAGTGAGGGTGCTTCATCGGCATTCCGCGGCTCGTGGCGAGTCCCGACCCTACCCTCCCCCCTCGGGCTCGACAAGCGGGTCGCTCGCTTGCCAGCGCCGACGGCCGACCCTCAGTTACGAGCCGACGGGTGCGGACCGCCAATGCAAGGGACACGCCAGCGCCCCGGTCGACGGCCAACCCCTTCGAATCCCGCCCCCCTCGAATCTCCCCGGACCACCGTCACCGTGACCCTCGCGCTCGTCGATCGCCTGGACCGTGTGCGACACCGAACGGTCCTCACGGCGCCGGAGGGCCGGTGGACCGGCGGCGAGCTGCTCGACACCTCCGAGACCGTCGCGAACCGGCTTCTCGCGGGCCGTGACGACCTCGCAGGCGAGCGCGTCTGCTTTCTCGTGCCGCCGGGCTCGACGTACGCGGCGGTGCAGTGGGGCGTCTGGCGGGCCGGCGGGCTCGGCGTCCCGCTCGCGGTGTCGCACCCGGAGGCCGAGCACGCCCGCGTCCTCGACGACGCGCGTCCAGAGGCCGTCGTGGTCCATCCGACCCTGACGGACCGGATACGAAGTGCCGCCCGGGAGCGTCGCGTGCCGCTCCTCGAGACGCCGGCGCTGCTCCATACAGGCCCCCGGGGCGTGCTGCCCGACGTGGATGAGAGCCGCCCCGCCCTCGTGCTGTACACCTCCGGCACGACCGGTCGACCCAAGGGCGTCGTCCTCTCGCACGCCAACCTGCGCGCGCAGGTCGAGGCGCTCACCGAAGCGTGGGGGTGGAGCGCGGACGACCACATCCTCCTCCACCTCCCGCTCCACCACGTGCACGGGATCGTGAACGTCCTCACCAGCGCGCTCTGGAACGGCGCACACTGCGAGGTCCTGCCGCGCTTCGACGCCGAGGACGTGTGGGCGCGCCTGGCGCGTGGCGACGTCACGCTCTACATGGCGGTCCCGACCGTGTACCGGCGTCTCCTCGACGCGTGGGACGCCGCCGAGCCCCGTACCCGGGAGCGGTGGAGCGAGGGTCCCCGGACGTGCCGGCTCATGGTCTCCGGCTCGGCCGCGCTGCCCGTTCCGACGCTGGAGCGTTGGGAGGCGATCACCGGCCAGCGGCTCCTCGAGCGCTACGGGATGACCGAGATCGGGATGGCGCTCTCCAATCCGCTTCGAGGCGAGCGAAGGGCCGGATCGGTGGGCACCCCTCTGCCGGGCGTCGAGCTCCGTCTGGTCGACGCCGACGAGCGGCCCGTCCCGGACGGTGAGCCCGGGCAGATCCTCGTACGGGGCGCGGGCGTCTTCGCCTCGTACTGGGAGCGCCCCGAAGAGACGGCGGCGGCCTTCAGCTCCGATGGGTGGTTCCGGACCGGTGACCTCGCCCTGGTCGAGGACGGTGCGTACCGGATTCTCGGGCGAGAGAGCGTCGACATCCTCAAGAGCGGGGGTGAGAAGATCTCCGCGCTGGAGATCGAGGACGTGCTCCGGGGCCACGAGGACGTCGCGGACTGCGCGGTCGTCGGGATACCGGACGAGGCGTGGGGCGACCGGGTGTGCGCGGCCGTCGTGGCGCGTGGCGCCGATGAGCCGCCCGTCGTGACCCCCGAGGCGCTGCGTGCGTTCGCCCGGGAGCGCCTCGCGCCGTACAAGGTGCCGAAGGACGTGCTCGTCGTGGACGACCTGCCGCGCAACGCGATGGGCAAGGTCGCGAAGCCCCGCGTGCGAACCCTCTTCACGGAGGCAGCCACGCCGGCGACCCCCGCGAGCTCGACCGATCCCGGCTCCCCCGAGGCCGAACCGCCGCCCGAATGATCGACGCCATCCTGTCGAACCTGCGCGAGTACTGGATGGTCCACTCGCTCCTCGTCCTCTACACGGTGATGCTCGCGCACCATGCGTGGAGCGGAAACCGGAAGACGAAGGGGCTGGCCGACTACTACGTGGGCGGGCGGAGCATGGGCGGGTGGGTGATCGGGCTCTCCTTCTTCGCGACGTACGCGAGCACGAACTCCTTCGTCGGCTTCTCCGGCCGTACCTACTCGTGGGGCCTGCCGTGGCTCCTCTTCATCCCCACGGCCGTCGCCTTCTCGCTCTTCGCCTGGATCGTCGTCGCGCCCCGCCTGAGGGCCTTCACCGCAGCGATGGACTCGCTCACGATCCCCGACTTCATCGGCTTCCGCTTCCGGAGCACGCCGGCACGCGTCTTCGCCGCGATCATCGTGATCATCGCGTCCTTCTTCTACATGACGGCGGTCTACAAGGGGATCGGAGAGCTTCTGTCCGTCTTCATGGAGCTCCCGTACCGCCTCTCGATCGTCATAGTCTTCTTCATCGTCATGACGTACACGATGATCGGCGGCTTCATCAGCGTGGTGAAAACGGACTCGGTGCAGGGCGTGGTCATGATGATCGCGGCGCTCCTCCTCTTCACCGGCACCGTGAGCGCCGCGGGCGGGCTCGGCTCGTTCGCGGAGGTGCGTCGGCAGCCCGGCGGCGAGGCCCTCTTCACCTGGGGGGGCGGCGTCTCCGTCCCGCTCCTGCTCGGCACGATGGTGGCCGGGCTGGTGAAGTTCGCCGTGGAGCCCCGGCAGCTCTCCCGCTTCTTCGCGCTCGAGGGCGAGCGCGCGATCCGGACCGGAATGTGGGTCTCGTCGCTCACGTTCGCGGCCGTCTTCTCGCTCCTCATCCCGGTCGGGATCTACGCCCGCCGCGTCCTGCCCACCGGGATCGAGGACACGGATCTGGTCGTCCCCACCCTCCTCTCCGAGGTCTTCGGTCCCGGGACGAGCGCCTTCCTCCTCGTCTCGATGGTGGCCGCGGCGATGTCGTCGCTCGACAGCGTGCTCCTCGTGATGGCGTCCACGACCGAACGGGACATCGTCTCGGTCCTGCGGCCCGGCCGCAGCGAGGACCACGAGATGGCGTGGACCAAGGCGTGGGTCGCGCTCTTCGCCTTCATCACGATGCTCATCTCGCTGAACCCCCCGGGCGGCATCGTCGAGCTGACGGCGTTCAGCGGCGCACTGTACGGAGCGTGCTTCTTCCCGGCGCTCGTGCTCGGACTCCACTGGCGCAGAGGGAACGGGCCGGCGGTCATCGCGTCGTTCGCGGTGGGCATCGTGGTCCTGCTCACCTGGGACTTCATGCCCGGCTCGGCCATCGTTCACGAGATCTTCCCCGCGATGCTCCTGTCTACGGGGACGTACGCGCTCGTGTCCGTAGCGGGCGAGGACGGCGCCGACGCCCGGGTGCTCGCGCTGATCGCAGGCGAGGCCTCCACCGCGGTCACACCGGTGGCCACACCGGACCCCAGGCGGACCTGACCGGTACCACGACGTCCGTGTCGTCGTGTACGACCGACTCCGCTCAACGGGCTCCGCAGACGTGAGCACGCTCGCCCTCGCAGATCTGAAGACCGACATCCTCGCCTCGCTGCGCCGGCTGGACGGCCGCGCGACGGTGGGCGACGTGGTCGCCGATTCCGGTATGCGCGCCGACGACGTTCGCGCGGGTCTGAAGGCACTCCTCGAGTCCCACCGCGGGCACCTCGACGTGGCCGATTCCGGGGAGCTCGTCTACTCGTTCGAGCGTGGCTTCATCGAAAGGGGCACCGAGCCGCTCGTCTCGCGCGTGCGCCGGTCCGCGGGCAAGGCGCTGCGTGGGGCGTTCAAGGCGTGGATCGTCGTGATGCTCGTCGTCTACTTCGTGGTCTTCGTCGCGCTCGTCATCGCCGCGCTCGTCGCGGGCCAGCGCGGCAGCGACTCCCGAGGCGGCTGGGGCGGAGGCCGTCGCGGCGGAGGCTTCCACTTCGATCCGATCCTCTGGTACTGGCTGTGGAGCCCGCGCTGGTACATCGGCCGCCCGTACTACGGGCATCGGTGGGAGCGCACGCTGTCGAAGAACGACCGCGTGCCCTTCTACAAGAAGGTGTTCGCCTTCGTCTTCGGACCGGACCGGCCCCAGCCGACGCAGAAGCAGATCGACCGCAGCACGCTGCGCCTCATCCGCGCGCGGGATGGTGTGCTCACGACCGCCGAGCTCGTGGAGCACACCGGATCGACGTTCCCGGACGCCGAAGACGAGATGGGCCGCCTGCTCGGCGCCTACGATGGCGAGGCCGCCGCGTCCCCGAACGGCGAGGTGGTCTACGCCTTCCCGGGCCTCATGGCCTCCGTCGACGACGATCGCCGCGTGCGCGAGCCCAAGCCCGCGTGGCTGCGGCTCGAGCCCGAGCAGGAGCTCACCGGCAACACCGCCGGCGCCAACGCGGTCGTAGCCGGCATGAACGGCTTCACCCTCGTCGCCTCGGCCACCGCTCCGTGGTTCATCTTCCCGCGCCTCGGCATCGGCGGCCCGGCCGCGTTCTTCGGCCTGGTCGTCGTGCCGCTCGTCTTCAGCGTTCTCTTCTTCGCCGGACCGCTGGTGCGTATGGCGGCCGTCCGTCTCGAGAACCGTCGACGCGGGCGACGCAATATCCGCCGACTCCTCCTGGGCCTCGTGTACGGGCGTTCACTCGACGGCCGCCCGGTCTCCGAGGCCGAAGCGTGGAGCTTCGTGCGCGAGCGACTCGACGCCCCGGGCGTCACGGAGCCGCGCGTGCTCGCAGCGCTCCGGGAGATCGCGACCGAGCTGGACGCCGACGTGACGGTCGACGACGACGGGGTCGTGCGCTACACGATCGGCGAGGTCCGCGAACAGCTCGCCGCCGCCGACTCGATGCGCCGACGCCTCCAGCTCGGCCGGCGGCACCTGGGAGAGATCGTGTTTTCCACCGGAGACACGGCCGAGGAGGCCGGGGCTCGGGAGCTCGAGCTCTTCGACCGCGAGCTGATCGGAACACCCGACCTCGACCGGTACCTCCCCGTGGTGGATCGCGTGGGGTACGAAGACGACTTCGAGATGGTGGCGTTCGACGAGGAGCTGGCCCGCCGCGCGGCAGGGTGAGCGGGCTCCGTCCAACCGTGAAGGAGCGGCATGCCTCGGCAGCCGGATCAGCATAGAATGAAGCTCGTGAGCAGAATTCCGGTACGAAGAGGTCTCCTGAGAGGACGCGGCCCTGCGCTTTGCGCTCTGGGGCTGCTCGTGGTCCTCTGTGCCTGTTCGTCGGGGGGGAGGGCCCGCAGCCCCTTCGACGGCCCCCCTCCACCGGACGGTGGGCCGTCGGACGCCGAGGACCCGATCACGATCGAGGTGCAGAACCTCAGCTTCAACGACATCTCGGTATGGGCCTCCCGGCCGGGCGGCCAGCGCCGACGAATCGCGCGCATTACCGGGAAGACCGACCGGACCATTCGCATCTCCTGGAACGTGGCGGTCCCGATCGGCTTCTTCATCGAACAGACCGCGGGACGGTCGTGTACGACCCAGTTGGTGAACGTGGAACCGAACGCCCGAGTGTGGCTGCAGATCCCCAGCAACGTCGGTCAGCAGCCGTGTCAGGCGGGGAGGCGATGATGGGACGGACGATGGGACGGGTGGCGACGCTTCTCCTTCTCGCGGCGCTCGGGTGTGCGTCCGGAAGCGCGAGCCGGGCCGGAGGCCTCTTCGGAGCCCCCTCGCAGTCGACCACGGTCCGGATCGTGGTGCAGAACCGCAACTTCCAGGATGCGCGGCTCTTCACCCACCGTCTGGGCGGCCGCGCGATCCTCGGGATGGTCGGCGCGAAGGTCGACCGGGAATTCGTGCTGGACTGGGACATCCCCGAGCCGCTGTACATCGAGATCGACATGCTCACCGGACCCCGCTGCTTCACCGACGAGCTGATCGTCGATCCGGGTGACGTGCTGGAGCTTCAGATCGCGCCCGAGTTCTCGCGGACGATGGGCTGCCGACCCCGCTGACCGAGCAACTCTCGTCTGGCCGACCGGCCCTCGTCGGTCGCGGAGAGGCGCGCAGCGTCAGTCGTAGAGCAGGTAGGGGCGGACGGAGGCCCTGAACGCGTCGATCTCCGACTCCGCACGGGCCAGGATCTCGTCGACCGAAGCGCCCGCGTCGACACCCTCCCGCAGCCCGGAATGGCCCCAGAGGATGTCGATGGGGAGGAGCGTCTCCTCGTACTCGTACGGCGGCGGGCGCCATGCGAAGTCGTCCGGCGCCACGGCCCGGACGGCCGTGAGCAGCGCGACCGCCACCCGTACGGAGCGAAGCACCGCGGCGTCGGTGACGTGGAGCTGGCCGCCGCCGCACACCGTGCCGGCGTGCTTCTGGAAGGTCGGCTCGAACCAGCACGGCCTCAGGCACACCCCCTCGCCGAGCGACTCCGCAGCCGCGGCCGCGAGCGCATGGGGATCGAGCCACGGCGCGCCGAAGAGCTCGAAGGGTCGGGTCGTGCCGCGCCCTTCGGAGAGGTTCGTGCCCTCGAGAAGCACCATGCCCGGATAGACTTCGCACGAGCGCGGCGTCGGCAGGTTGGGGCTGGGCAGGACCCACGGGAGCCCCGTCTCCGCCCAGCGCATCGCGCGACGCCAGCCGTCCGCGCGCACGATCTCGAGCTCGCATCCGATGCCGCGCTCGATGTTGAGCCACGACGCCAGCTCCCCCGCCGTGAGACCGTGGCGCAGCGGAATCGGGTGAAGCCCGACGAACGACTCGAAGCCGGGGCGCAGCACCGGACCCTCGCGCACGTCGCCGCCGATCGGGTTCGGCCGGTCGAGGACCGCGAACGGGATTCCAGCCTCGGCGCACGCCTCCATCGCGAGTGCCATGGTCCAGACGAAGGTGTAGACCCGCACGCCGACGTCCTGCAGGTCGAAGAGGATGCCCTCCAGACCGTCCAGCATCGCCGGGGTCGGCTTGCGCACCTCGCTGTACAGGGAGTGGACCAGCCGGCCGGTGACCGGATCCGTGGCGTGCGCGGACTCGACCATGTTGTCCTGCTTCTCGCCGCGCGCGCCGTGCTGGGGTCCGAAGAGCGCCTCGATCCGGAAGCCGGCCTCGATCAGCACGTCGACGGAGTGGCGCAGCTCCGAGGTAACCGAGGCCGGGTGGACGATCAGCCCGAGCGACCGATCGCGCCACGCGGGAAGCTCGGCTACCGCGGACTCCAGCCCCGGCCGCACCCGCACGCGCGTGCTCATCGACACAGCCCGGGGACACGACCCCACCCCAGCGCCCGCCCCCACCGGGTTCGAAGCGCCGGAATCACCGCCTGCGCACGGACACCGGGACCTCGTGCTCGATCCCGTCCACCGTGACGACGGCCGTATACGCCCCCGGTTCGACGCGGCTTCGGCGGGACGAGCCACCGCCCGCACCCCGCCGGCCCAGCGGCCACTCGACCGCGTGCAGCCCGGTGGAGCCCGGTGCGGCGAGCGTCGCCACCTGCTCGCCGGACTCGTCCCGAACTCCGATGGACACCTCCGACCCGTTTCCGAGCCAGTAGTGCACCCGGGCGCTCACCGGTTCGATCCCGAAGCCCGATCGACCGCTCGGAGGCAGCACCCCCTCCTCGGAGGCGAAAACGTGCACATCCGACGCGAGGACCGCGGGGTTGAGCTGCTGGAGCTGGCGCACGTCGAAGGCGAGCATCCCCTGTCCGTGCGTCGCGGCGACCATGAGATCCTCGGTGGGATGGACCACGAGATCGTGCACGAAAGTGCTCGGCATCCCGTTCGCGAGCGCTTCCCACGTCGCGCCGCGATCGAGCGAGACGTAGACGCCGACGTCCGTGCCGACGTAGAGCAGATCCGGGTTCTTCGGATCCTCGCGCAGGATGTTCACGGGGCCGAACGGGATCCCGCCGGCCAGGCTCTCCCAGGTACGACCGTAGTCCGTGGAGCGCCACACGTACGCCGCGAAGTCGTCGCTGCGCCGACCGTTCTGGGTGACGTAGACGGTGGCCTCGTCATACGCGGACGCCACGACCTCCGAGGTGAAGCGGTCGGGGTGCAGGCCGTTCGAGATGTCCTCCCACTCGGAGAGCGGAGAGCGCATCACGTGCACCCGCCCGTCGTCGGTGCCCGCGTAGAGCAGCCCCTCGCGCAGCGGCGACTCCGAGAGCGCCACGACGGTCTGGAACTGGATGTCCCCGAGGCGGCCCGGGTCGGCGTGGCTGAGGTCGGGTGAGATACGGTCCCACGTCTCGCCCCGGTCCCGCGAGCGGAAGACGAAGTTCATCCCGTGGTAGATCGTGTTCGGATCGTGCGGGGAGAGGATGAAGTGCGCCAGCCACTGCCCCCGGAGCGGCGGCTCGCCCGGCTCGGGCCGCGGAACGATCGGCTCCGATTCGCCGGTGGAGAGGTCCGTCCGGGTCAGCGAGCCGTAGAAGCCCGTCGAGTAGACGAGGTCCGGGTCGCGCGGGTCGACGGCGTGATGGCTCCCCTCTCCGCCGGGCGCGCGCTCCCACTCCACGGCGGGGATCGCGTGCCGCCCGGCGCTCAGGTCGACCTCGGCGGCGTACGACCCGTGATCCTGCACCGAGCCGTAGACGCGAAACGGGTCGCCCAGGTCGTAGTTGACGTTGAAGAACGTCACGACCGGGATCTCCACGAAGAAGCGCCAGTTCTCACCGCCGTCGTACGAGACGTACGCGCCTCCGTCGTTGTTGTTGACGAGGTAGTCCGGATTGTTGGGATCGATGTAGAGACCGTGGTGGTCGACGTGCATGCCGGTGAGCCGGCGGAACGACCGTCCCCCGTCCTCGGAGACGTGGAGCTGCACACCCATCACGTAGATCCGGTCGGCGTTCGTCGGGTCGACCCGCATCTGGCCGAAGACCCACCCGTACGTCCCGCCCAGGCGCTCCATGTACGAGCCGTGCTCGCTGGTCCGGTACCACGAGCCGCCCCCGTCGTCGGAGCGGAAGACGGTCGCGCCGCGGATGACCCCTCCGCGCGGACGTCCGTACGCATCGGTGTCTCCCTCGGGCGCTTCCCGCGCGATCTCGTAGTTGTCGACGAAGGCGTAAACGGTCTCGGGCTGCGAGCGGGCGACGTCGATCCCGATGCGGCCGCGGTAGCGCGCCTCCGGCAGCCCCTCGTTGATCGGCGTCCACGTCGAGCCACCGTCCGTCGACTTCCACACGCCCGACCCGGTGTAGTCCTCGTCCGAGCCGGAGAACGCGGGCTCGTTGCGCGGGTCGTTGAACTTCGCCCGCCGACGCTGCCAGGTCGCCGCATACAGGACGTCCGGGTCGGTCGGATGGACGACGAGATCGATGGCGCCGGTCCGATCGTCGACGAAGAGGACCTTCTCCCAGCTCCGGCCACCATCCGTCGTCCGGTAGACGCCACGCTCCGGGTTGTCGCGGTACTCGTGCCCGCTCGCGGCGACCCAGACGACGTCCGGATCCGTGGGGTGCACCACGACCCGACCGATCGTCTGCGTCTCGGCGAGGCCCATGTGCGTCCAAGTCTCGCCGGCGTCGGTGGACCGGTAGATCCCCGCCCCCGCGTGCGACGAGCGGAAGATGTTCGCCTCGCCCGTGCCGACCCACACCTGGTCCGGGTCCGAGGGGGCGAGGGCAATGTCCCCGACCGAGGCGGTGATCTCCGCGTCGAAGACGTTCTCCCACGTCACACCCTCGTTCGTCGTCTTCCAGACCCCGCCCGCGGCAGCGCCCACGTACATGGTGTACGTGCGACCGCGCGGCTCCGCGACCGCCACGTCCGTGACCCGGCCGCTGATGTTCGTCGGGCCCAGCCGCTGCCATGGCAGCGTGCCGAAGCGCGACGACTCGACCATCTCGCGGTGCAGGTCGAACCGCTCCAGCCGCTCCGAGGCCGACATGCGCTCGGCCTGGGCGGAGGCGGACGAAGCGACCGCAGCGAGCGCGGCGCAGCCGAGGAGGGTTCGGACCGACGCGGCCCGGAGAGCGGAGCGCGAACGGCAGCGCGGGTCGGGGACGGACGGATACATGCGGACGAAGGTTGAGGCTAGCGTTCGAGCACGAGAACCCGGAGCGCACCCGTCTCCCACTCTGGGATGCGGAGCTCGACCGGAGCGGACTGCGCCTCGCCCGAAGCGGCGTAGAGTGTCAGGGTCCGGTCCACCGGGACACCGCAGAAGCGGAATGCGCCGGCTTCGGAGGCGGTCACCTCGAAGGCGTCGGTCGTCTCACGGATCCCGTTCGGGCGGTCGGGGTCGATCCATCCGCCGCTGCGCTGCGCGTACCAGATCCACGAGACCCGCACGGTCGCCTCCGGGAAAGGGCGGCCGAGTCCGTCCACGACCGTCCCGGCCAGCACGACCGAGCCCGCCTCGCGCTCGACGCCGCGGCACGCCTCGAAGAGCACGTCGCCGATCGAAGGCATGTGGTACTCCATCCGGGAGAGCTCCCCACGGATCACGTCCCGCCCGACCGGCTCGGGGATGTAGCCCAGCTTCTCCAGCTCCGGATCGACGAAGCGGACCCGGTAGCGGCCCTCCGACAGCCCCGTGATCGAGAACGCGCCCCGGTCGTCCGTGAAGACCTCCTGGTTCGAACCCACCACGCCGACGCGCACGCCGGCTCGCGGGACGCCGAGGCTGTCGGTGACCACACCTTCGACCCCACCGGTCTGGACCCGCCCACCGAGGCTGCGACCGCCCGCCTCCCGAGCCGACACCACGAGTCCCCCCGTCTGGTGGTAGCGGGCGATGTACGAGCGGCGGTTGTTGCGGAAGTCGGTCATCGACGACATGACCGGCATGCGGATCCACCACTCCGGCACGATCCACCTGCCGTCCGGCATCCGTTCGAAGTCCACGCGTCCGCCGACCTGATCGGACATCATCTCGGGATCGAGGAAGCGGTACTTGAACTCGAGCCAGCGCAGCTCTGCCGACTCCGCGTCGACCCACATCGTCCCGGAGATGTCGGGAACGGCCTTCCGGTCGCCGACCGGCTCGAAGCCCAGCCCCAGGAGGCCATCCTCACGTCCTTCGTAGCGGAAGCAGTGCGCGTCGAGAAAGGCGTCCGAGAGCAGGGCGTTCGCGTCGGGTGCGTAGTAGACGTAGTCGCCCCCGCTACGCCGAACGTACCCGTTCAGGGCCAGATCCTCCGCGGGCCGACTCTCGAACGGGGTACTCATGAATCCCTCGCGGCGCTCCCGCTCCTCGCTGAGCACCACCCCGGTTCGGTCGAGCTGGCGGTCGTAGTGCACCGTCTCGTAGCGGTACGAGTCCGCGCGGTCGGTGAGCGAGGCCGCCGAGAGCGCCTTGCGGGCCTCGTCCCACACCTGCGCGACGATCGCGCCCTCTCCCCCGGGTCGCACGCGGCAGCGGCCCGCCTCGGCCTCGACCTGGAGACCCTCGAGTTGAATCGCGCTCGCCTCCAGACGCAGCTCCTGCGTGACCGTCGTGCCCTCGGACACGGTGAAGAGATCGGTCTCCGCCGTCGCCAGCCCGATCATCTCGGCGCGCACGCGGTACGCGCCCGGCGCGAGGCCCACGAAGAGGGCCCGCCCGCGCTCGTCGGTGAGCGTGTTGCGGACCGTCGCGCCGTCGCCACCCACCAGGTGCGCGATCGCCCCCACGGAAGGGGCCAGCGACTCGGCCTCCACGACGCGGACCAGGACGGTCTGCGCGGCCGCCGCGGCAGGGGTGAGCGCGGCGCAGAGCAGCGCGACGACCAAGCCGGCGAGGGACGCGGTGCGGAGGTCCATCGAGCATCAGGGGTGAGGGGATTCGCACCCGAGGTGGGTCGAGCGGCATCCGTGGAAGTATACGCCCGTCGGGGCCGGGGGGTGACCGCGCGTCTCGGGCCCGCGGGGTCGCAGGAGGAACGGAGTCGCAACAGGTCGGCCGTTCGTGCTGTCGAATCCTGCGAGTGCTCCCCGCGGTGGGGAGGGACCGGAGGAGCGATGGGGGGCGGAGATGGCCGATCGGAGAGTCGAGCCGAGGGAGTGGTGGCGCGAGGTCCGGATCGCGTTGCGGAGACTCGCCAGAACGCCGGGCTGGACGGCGCTCGTGACCCTCACGCTCGCCTTCGGGGTCGCCGGAACGAGCGGCGTGGCCGAGCTGGCGCTGCTGGCGCTGCGACCCCTCCCGTTCTCCGCGGCGCACGAGCTCGTCGCCGTCTGGGAGACGCGCCGGGGGATGCGACGCTGGGTGGCCCCCGCCAACTACCTCGACTGGCGGAGGGAGAGCGAGAGCTTCGCGGGCCTGGCCGCCCACGACACGAGAGGCGCCAGTGTCACCGTCGAAGGGGTCGCCTCGCGCGAACGCGTCGTGGACGTGTCCGGAAACTTCTTCGACGTGCTCGGTGTGGAGCCGAGTGAGGGACGCACCTTCGACCCGGCGTTCGACCCGACCTTCCCCGCGCGCGAGGCCGTCCTCGCGTTACCGGCGGCGCGTGGCTTCTTCGGAGGCGCCCGGGAGGCGATCGGACGAACCCTCCTCGT
>JANQME010000308.1 GCA_028280205.1 Longimicrobiales bacterium | reverse complement strand
TTCTCGGCCTTCTCGACCATCGTGCCCGGCGTGCGCGCCTACGAGACCCGACCCGACCTCCAGGCGGCCTCGGCACAGCTCCTCGACTTCGCGCGGTTGTACTGCACGATCACCGTGCCGCCCGCCCGCGCGAAGTCGAGGAGCTGTGCCGAGGCCGCCTGGAGGTCGGGTCGGGTCTCGTAGGCGCGCACGCCGAGCACGATGGTCGAGAAGGCCGAGAAGTCGGCTTCGCGAACCCGGGCCGCGTCCAGGAGCTCGACGTCGGCACCGAGCTGTCGGATCGCCTCCGGTCCGTCGTCGCCCGAACCCATCACGTAGCCGACCCGCACACCTTCGGCGACCCGCACGGAAACGACGGACACCTCGGCCTCGGCCGGGGCGTACAGCGGGGCGCGCTC
This sequence comes from Longimicrobiales bacterium, assembly GCA_028280205.1. Taxonomy (GTDB): domain Bacteria; phylum Gemmatimonadota; class Gemmatimonadetes; order Longimicrobiales; family Gaopeijiaceae; genus UBA2589. Next base: position 5,405 of record JANQME010000308.1, on the reverse strand, counting down.
GATGTGTTCGTAGTCCACGAGTGCATACCCCTCCTCGAACGACGGGCCGTCGGACGTGACGGCCCGGACCGCGAACGCCCGGCGCCCGGGCTCGGGGGCTCCGTCCGGGCGGATCTCGAACTCCATGGCGCGCTCGGCGCCGGCTTCGCCGAGCTCGAACGCCCGCGACGCCGGGTCGACGAGCCAGCCCGCGGGTGCGTTCACCGAGACGGTGCCAGTGCTGCCGCCTTCCCGCTCGGTGCGGACGACGACGGAGAGCGTCCCGGGCCGCGACCGCTCGGCAGGCCACACGAGACCCGAGGGGGCGACGCGCACCGACAGCTCCGGGACGACGAGGACCGGCTCCTCGAACTCGCCCCTCGCGGGGTCGACGCCGACGTACCGCCAGGCGTCCGAAGCGGCGAAACGCACCCCGCCGGGAGCGGTCGACGACGTCGTCTCGGCTTCGGCGAGCGCGAAGGAGACCCGCCCCTGCACCGGCTCGGGGTCGCGCGGCAGCCCCCACAGCTCCGGTGCGTCGGGCCATCGGTAGCGGGCGCCGTCGCGCTCCTCCCGCAGGTAGTACAGGCGCGTGGGGTCGGCGTCGGACGGGATCGCCACGTCGTACGCCCATGCGACCAGCGCGCCCGGAGCCACGGCGGCGCCGACCGGCGTCCTCTCGACGGCCACGGCCGTCCAGCCCGGCGGGATCGCCAACTCGGGGCGCGCGTCGGTGAGCGGCCGGGAGCCGCCGTTCCAGAGCTGGAGCGTGACCCGCACCGTCTGTCCGGGGACGACGAGCTCGTCGTCGGCCCGCACGTCGAAGACGATTCCCGAGGCGGCCAGAAGAGCCCGGTCCAGCAGCTCGGACTTCCGGGACAGCGCCAGGTGGTACTCCGGATCCGTAACGCCGTCCGCGAGCGCGAGGGCGGCGTCGAGCGAGCCACGGGCGCGGGTCAGGTGGGGCACCACGCGCTCCGGGTCGAGGCCGAAGTCGTCGACGGCTTCGCGCACGGCTGCGCGGTACGTGCCCAGGTGGTCCCCGGCTTCGGCCGCGTCGGTCCCGCTCAGCCGGTCCGCGAGGCCCACGAGCGTGGTGTCGATCCCGGAGAAGATCGCCTGGTCGACGTCCCGAACGCGGCTCTCCTCCAGGATGACGCCGCTCGTTCGCGGTCCGAGCAGCTGCGGGGCACCCATGTCCTGCGAACGGTGCTGGCTGCGGCTCTCCATGGAGAGCTGGAAGAGCGAGCGCCCCAGGAGCGGGTCGTGCACGCCCGTGGCGACGTCGCGGGACCCGTCTTCCAGACCCGGTCGGAAGCGGCGGAAGGAGAGCTGATAGAGCTTGAGCGGCTCCCACGCCTCGACCCCGAGCTCGAGCTGATCCGAGTAGCGACCGGGGTCGGCGGAGGCGGCGAACGCTTCGCGCGCCACGATGCCGGCGGCCTGGTGCTGGCCGTGACCGTCGTTCGGCGTCCCGGTGAAGACGGTGACGATCACGTGCGGCCGGAAGGAACGCACGACCCACACGACGTCGCGCACCAGCTCGTCGCGCGGCCACAGCGCCAGCGCCTCGTCGGCGCTCTTCGAGTAGCCGTAGTCGAACGCCCGGGTGAAGAACTGGCTTCCGCCGTCGAGTCTGCGGGCCGCCGTCAGCTCGCCCGTTCGGACGATGCCGAGACCCTCCCAGAGCTCGGATCCGATGAGGTTCTGTCCCCCGTCGCCGCGCGTCAGCGAGAGGTAAGCGGTCTCCGCGCCCCAGCCGCGGGACAGCGTGGCGAGAAGGCTCGTGTCCTCGTCGTCCGGATGGGCCGCGATCATGAGTACGCGCTTCACGCCGTCCATCTGCCGCAGGAGGAGCCCGGTCGCGACCGTGCCGGTCTCTTCCAGGAGCTGCGCGTGGAGGGGGGCCGGGGCCGTCGCGAGCGCGAGGAGGGTCGCGGCCGCGAGGATCGAGCGACGGCTCGTGGACATGGTCGGCGTCCTGCGTGAGAGGATGCGGGAGCCCGGAAGATACGGTCCGTCCGACGTCATTCCGACTCCCAGGGCAGTGCGAGCGCCGCGGGCGCCCGCGCGCGGCCCACCCACCCGGCCAGCGCCGCGAGTGTGAGGAGGTAGGGCAGCGCCAGGAAGAGCTGGTAGGGCAGATCGAGCCCCAGCGCCTGCAGGAAGAACTGGAGCGCGGACGCGGCGCCGAAGAAGAGCGCGGCGAAGAGGACGAGCACCGGATTCCACCGCCCGAGAACGACCACGGCGATCGCGATGAATCCCTTCCCGGCGCTCATGTTCTCGGCGAAGGTGCCCGTGTGCGCGAGGACGAGGTGCGCGCCCGCTATCCCCGCGAGCGCCCCACCGAAGAGCGTGGCCAGGAAGCGCACGTGGAGGACGCGGACCCCGGCGGCGCGCGCCGCATCGGGGGCCTCGCCCACGGCGCGCAGCTCCAGCCCGGCCGGGGTCCGGTACAGCCAGTACCAGAGCAGCGGGGCGAGCAGGTAGGCCAGGTAGGCGGTCGGGGCCTGATCGAAGAGCGGCGGACCGAGCACGGGGATGCGCTCCAGGAGCGGGACGGGGAGGGGGTGCAGGGTGGGGAGCGAGAGTTCGGCTCCGGTGGCTCCGAAGCGGGCTTGGTAGATCGCGCCGGTCATCCCCAGCCCGCCCAGCGTCACGGCGGTGCCGGTGATGATCTGATCCACACCGATCCCGATCGCGAAGACGGCGAAGACCGCCCCGACGAGCATGCCTGCGGCGGCGCCGATGAGTACCCCCATCCCGGCGCTCTCGAAGGCGAGGGCTCCGAGCGCGCCTCCCAGGGCGCCCGCGATGATCGAGCCCTCGAGTCCGATGTTGATCACCCCGCTCCGCTCGGACACGGTCTCGCCCAGCGCCGCCAGCGCGAGCGGGATGCCGAGCCGTACGGCAGCCTCCAGGAAGAGGACCAGGTCGGTCTGGCTCATCGCGCCTTCTCCCTCATCCGTCGGGCTCGGTCGAGGCCGAGCACGGCGAGGATCACGAGCGCCTCGACCACGCCCACCCACGCCGCGGGGATCCCGGCGTCGCGCTGCATCGCGCCGGCGCCCGCCTGGAGCGCGCCGAAGAGGATGCCCGTGAGCACCACGCCGAGCGGGTCCAGGCCGGCGAGCAGGGCGACGGCGATCGCGGTGTATCCCCACCCGGGTGAGAGATCCTCGTAGAGCGCGTACGTGAGGCCCGACACCTCGACGCCGCCGGCGAGACCGGCGATCGCACCGGAGCAGAGGAAGGTCGTGACGATGACCCGGTCGACCTCGATCCGTCCCGAGATGCGCGCCGCCTCGGGCGAAGCGCCGACGGCCCGCACCCGGAAGCCGAAGCGGGAGCGGGCCAGGCCCACGGCGAGCGCCCCCGCGAGGAGGAGCGCGACCACGAAGCCGAGGTGCAGCCGCGACCCCGGGAGGACCGCCGGAAGACGTGCAGCCTCGGCGATCGGATCGGTCTGCGGGAAGACGCCCCGCGCCTCCTGGAGCGGACCGTGGACCATGAGGCCGGCGAGGTGGATGCCGACGAAGTTCATGAGGATCGTCGTGATCACCTCTCCGACGCCGAGGCGCACCCGCATCGCCGTCGGCACGAGCGCCCACACGGCTCCGCCGACGAGCGCGGCTCCCAACACGAGCGGGACGAGGACGGGTGCGGGGAGCGAGCCCCCAACGAGGCCCACCCAAACCGCCGCGATCGCTCCGGCGTAGAGCTGACCCTCGGCTCCGATGTTCCACACGCCCGCCCGGAAGGCCAGCGCGACCGCGAGCCCGGTGAGGATCAGCGGAACGGAGCGCACCAGGGTGATCGAGGTGAAGGCACTCCAGCTCCCGAAGGCGCCGCGCGCGAGGGCCGTTGCCGCCGCGAGGGGGTCGTACCCGCCGGCGAGCAGGAGAACGGCGCCCGCCGCCCCCGTGACCCCCACCGCGCCGAGACCGATGAGGAGCGCTTCGCGGCGGCGGAGACGCGGACCGGATGGGGGGTCACCCATGCTCGCGTCCCGCCCGATCCCGGCCGCCGAGCATGAGGACGCCGATCCCCTCGCGCGTGCACGCCTCGGGTGGAGCCTCCACGAGCCGGCCGCGGGCGAGCACGCACACCCGGTCGGAGAGCCCGAGGATCTCGTCGAGGTCCGTGCTGACCACCACCACTGCCACGCCTGCCCCCGCGAGACGACGGATCTCGTCGTGCACGAAGGCCGCCGCGGCCACGTCGAGTCCGCGCGTAGGGTTCTCCGCCACGAGCAGATCCTCGGCCATGCGCAGCTCGCGCCCGACGACGACCCTCTGCTGATTCCCGCCGGAGAGCGTGCCCGCGCCGGTGGCCACCGAGGGTGCCGCGACCTCGAAGCGCACCCGGATCTCCTCGGCGGCCTCGCGCAGCCGATCCCACCGGAGCCACGGCCCCGACACGAACGTCGGGTCGCGATGGAGCGCGAGCGCGGCGTTGTGGGTCAGATCGAAGTCGCCCACCAGCCCTTCGATCGAACGGTCCTGCGGGATGAAGCCGATGCCGCGTGGCAGCGTCGCCTCTCCCGATGTCGGCTCGATTCGTGCCGCCAGCAGGAGCGCGAGTTCGCGCTGGCCGTTCCCCTCGATGCCCGCGACGCCCAGGACCTCGCCCGCGCGGGCGGCGAGGTCGACGTCGCGCAACCGGGTGACGCCCTCCACCACGACGTTCGCCTTCTCCAGCCGCGCGACGACGCGGCCGGAATCGATGAGGCCGGAATCGATGCGGTCGGAGTCAACGCGGCCGGAATCGGTGCCGCCTACCCGATCGGGCGGTGAGCCCCTCAGCCCGAGCGCCATCTCGTCCACCCGTGCATCGCCGATCATCGCGCGTACCAACTCCTCGTGACCCTGGCTCTCCACCGGACCCGAGAGCACCGTGCGCCCGTCCCGAAGCACGGTGACCCGATCCGCCACGCCCAGCACCTCGTCGAGCTTGTGGGCGACGAGCACCACGGCGCGCCCCTCGCCCGCGAGCTCACGGAGAAGGTGGAAGAGCCCCTCGACCTCTCGCGGCGTGAGGACCGCGGTCGGTTCGTCGAGCACGAGCACGCGCGGGTCGCGCAGGAGCGCCTTGAGGATCTCCACCCGCTGTCGGTCCCCCACGCCGAGGGTCTCGACCGGTGCGTCGAGTGGGACGCGCAGCTCCGTCCGCTCCATGAGCGCTTCGACGTCTCGACGCAGGCGCCGTCGCCGACCCCCGCCCAGCGCCAGGTTCTCCAGCACGGTCAGGCGCGGCACGAGCGTGAAGTGCTGGTGGACGAGGGCGATCCCGTGCTCCCACGCACTGCGCGGCGTGGGTAGCGATACCGGCTGGTCGTCGACGAGCAGCGTCCCCGCGTCGGGCGTCAGCATCCCGCCCAGGACGTTGAGGAGGGTGCTCTTTCCCGCCCCGTTGGCTCCGAG
>JANQME010000262.1 GCA_028280205.1 Longimicrobiales bacterium | reverse complement strand
CTCGGAGTAGCTCACGGCTACGCGCTCGTCGCGCCGCCTAGGACCTTGAGCCGTGGCGCTCCCAACGCGGCTCGCCCCATGACTCGGACAGGCTCCTAGACCGGCCGTCGCGCGGCGCGCCCGACACCCTCCGCCGTGGACTCGCTGGCCTTCATCGAAGCGAATCTGGATCGCTTCCGCGACGAGCTCGACGACTTCCTCCGCATCCCGTCGGTCTCCGCGAAGTCCGAGCACGACGGGGACACACGGGCCGCCGCAGAATGGCTCTGTGCGCGGCTCTCCGAAGCGGGGCTGGACGCGGGGATCTCCGAGACGCCCGGCCACCCCATCGTCGTGGCCGAGTGGCGCGGTGCGGGGTCCGATGCTCCGACCGTCCTGATCTACGGACACTACGACGTTCAGCCGCCGGAGCCGCTGGAGCTGTGGGACTCGCCGCCCTTCGAGCCGACGGTGCGCGACGGCCGCATCTACGCGCGCGGCTCGGCCGACGACAAGGGCCAACTCTACATGCACGTGAAGGCGCTGGAGGCGTCCCTCGCCGACGGGGGCACCCTGCCGGTGAACGTGGTCGTCGTGGCCGAGGGGGAGGAGGAGGTCGGTTCGCCCAACCTCGTGCCCTTCGTGCAGGCGCACGCCGAGCGGCTCGACTCCGAGCTGGTCCTCATCTCGGATACCGGGTGGTTCACGCCCGATCTGCCGGCGCTCGGCTTCTCGCTGCGGGGCCTCGCGTACTTCGAGCTGCACGTACGCGGCGCGAACACCGACCTGCACTCCGGCGAGTTCGGGGGCGCGGTCGCCAACCCCGCGAACGCCCTCGCCCGCATCGTCGCGTCCCTGCACGACGAGCGGGGCCGGGTCGCCATCCCCGGCTTCTACGACGACGTTCTGGAGTGGGACGCCGAGACGCGAGCCCGGATCGCGGCGCTGCCGCACTCCGACGTCGACTTCGCCGCCTCGCTCGCCCTCGCCGAGCTCTCCGGGGAGGAGGGGTTCAGCACTCTCGAACGCCTCTGGATCCGCCCGACCTGCGACGTGTGCGGACTCATCTCCGGGTACACCGGGGAGGGCGCGAAGACGGTGCTCCCGAACCACGCCGTGGCGAAGGTCTCCTTCCGACTCGTGCCGAACCAGACGCCGGAGCGGGTGAAGGCGCTGTTCGAGGCTCACGTCGACACGGTACGTCCACCCGGCGTGCGCGTGGAGGTTCGGGAGCTGCACGGGGGTCGGCCGTGGAAGGCGGCGCTGGGCGGGCCGGCCTTCGAGGCGGCGGCCGACGCGCTCGAGGAGGCCTTCGGTACCCGACCCGTGCCGATGGGCGGGGGCGGCTCCATCCCGATCGTCGTCGACTTCGAGGAGACGCTCGACGCTTCGGCCCTCCTGGTCGGCTTCTCGCAGCCGGGCTGCAACCTGCACGCGCCGAACGAATGGCTGGGCGTGGAGAACTTCGAGAAGGGCATCGGAGCGCTGGCACGCCTCTACCAGCGGCTGGGCTAGGAGCCTGTCCGAGTCATGGGGCAGCCGCGCACGAGGGTCTTGCGAGTGTCAGACAAGGAAGAGCGACGAATGCGATGCCGTAGCATCGGGGAGGAGCTATGACGTGGTCTGACGCCGCGGGCACCGCCCGAAGGGTGGTCCC
>JANQME010000260.1 GCA_028280205.1 Longimicrobiales bacterium | reverse complement strand
GCGTGCGCCGGGTGGGCGATCCCGACGAAGCTCTGGCCGGGGCCGACCTCGTGATCGCCGCGACGAACAGCGCCGCCCCGGTCTTCGACGGGGCGCGGGTCGAGCCCGGAGCGCACGTCACGGGGGTCGGCTCGTTCACGACCGAGATGCGCGAGGTCGATACCGAGCTCGTCCGGCGTGCCCGGGTCGTGGTGGATCAGCGGGAGGCGATCCTCGAAGAGGCCGGTGACATCGCCGGTCCCATCCGGGACGGGGACGTGGATGCTTCGATCATGGTGGCGGAGCTCGGTGACCTCGTGCTGGGCCGGATTCCGGGGCGTACGGCGCCCGAGGAGGTCACCTTCTTCAAGTCGGTCGGCAATGCCGTTCAGGATCTCACCGTCTCGGTGCGGGTGCTCGAAGCGGCCGAGCGGAAGGGGCTCGGCACCGTGGTGGCGCTGTAGCTTCGCCTACCCGGTGCCCGGCGCGGACCGGATCTCGCCTACCCACTTCCCAACGTGGACCAGACCTCCGCCTTCTCCCGGTAGCGGGCCATCGCCTCGGCGTCGCCCTCTTCGGTGGCTGCCTGCATGAGCGCCAGGTAGACCCACGAGTAGTAGTTGGGGATCCCCAGCGTGGCGATGTCCGGCCAGTGGTCCCACTCCTCGGGCAGACCTCCCCGGTGGACGAAGACCTCTTCGACCAGAACGCGGGTTCGCTCGGTGTCGATCCACGTGCCGGTGACCGGTGAGTACGGCGAAGGAGCGAGGCGGTGGAAGCCTTCCTCGTTCTCCTCCAGCGACCCGTTGTGCAGGCGGTAGGCCAGACCCTGTCGAACCAGGTACGGCTGCACGCCGAGCGAGACCGCGGCGCTCCCGCTCGAAGCGAAGTAGACGGGCCGGTCCCCTGCGGATTCGATGAGGAGTGTGAGCGCGAACCGCTGCCATGGGGAGAGGAGCTGCTCGCCCGGGAGCCGGGCCTCGATGTTCCCGATCTGGAGCGCGACGGGCTCGTCCAGGCGCGAGTAGGCCGACGCGGCCTCCTCGATCTGCTCGTCCGTGAGCGGGAGGATCGTCTTCGTCGGTCGCTCGATCCGGTCGACGACGATCGGCGTGCGGTCGCCCGCCTCCGACGGCGAGGTGACGTACGCGGCTCCGGTATTCTCGAAGGTGTAGGGTCTCTGGCACTGGATGATCGTCCAGTCCGAGGACGGATCCTCGTCGGGCCCGCACGGCGTGGTGAGGCCACGGAGCTGCTTCGTGTACCAGTCGGTGTTGAGGTACGACGTGACGATGACCGTCACGTCCCGACGGATGCCTTCGACCTCCTGCAGGTACCAGAGCGGGAAGGTATCGTTGTCCCCGTTCGTGAAGAGCACGGAGTACGGCTCGACGCTCATGAGGAGGTTGTACGCCCAGTCGCGCGCCGAGTAGTCGTCGTTACGCACGGCCCATCCCCAATTGAGGACGAGCGGAACGAAGGCGAAGGCGAGGAAGGGACTCGCCTTCCCGAGTGACGAACCGGTCTCCTTCGCCAGCTCCTTCCAGAGCGTGGCGATGCCCATTCCGGCCCACAGCCCCCAGACCGAGAAGCTGACGACGAAGAAGTAGTCGCGCTCGCGGACCTCGTGCAGCTCGCGGTTCGCGACCGGCGCCTGCAGCGAGTAGCCGTACTTGAAGTTGAGGTAGTAGATGAGCGCCACGGAGAGCGTGCCGAACAGCGTGGCGACGTAGAGGAAGCTCGCGCGGTCCCGGCGCAGGTGCTCCAGGGCACCCCATACGCCGAAGCCCGTGAAGAGCATGGTGAAGGGGAGGCGCACCTTCGCGAAGACCGTGCTGGCTCCGTCGAGCGAGCGGGCCCACTGCCAGTCGAAGTACTGCAGGTAGTTCAGGAACTGGGAGGCGAGGGGGGCCTGCCTCGGAACGAGGGGCGGCTTCGAGTACTGCTCGCGGTTGAGCGCGGCCGAGAGCTCCGTGCACCCGGCCTGTCCGTACGTCACGACGGCCGCGAGAGCCGACTGGATGTCAGGGCACGTGGGCGCCGCCTCGTTGATGACCGGCCCGAGTCCGGCCCGCAGCGGCAGGAAGAGGTGGATGGTGAGGCCCAGGATCGCCGCTCCGATCCCCGCGACGTACAGCTTCCAGTTGAGGAGCGTCTGCGGGTGGACGAAGAGGATGAAGAGTCCGATGGCCGGCGCCGCCAGGAACGCCATGAGGTGGTTCCCGACGCTGAGGGCCAGGACGAAGGCCATGAGGACGAGCAGGTTGTCGTCCTTGCCCCTGCCGAGGTTCTCCTGCCATCGGAAGGCGAGCCATGACAGGAGCGCGATCGTCAGCAGCGAGACGGTATAGACCTTCTCGTTGACGTTGGACTGGTTCCACACCGTGAAGGCCGTCGCGCTCACGAGCACCGCCGCCCCCGCCCCGGCGAGCCGAAAGAAGCGGTCCTCCGAGAAGAAGCGGAGGATGTGGTGCACCACCAGGAACCAGAGCCCGTGTGCGCTTGCGCTCACGACGGCGCTGAAGAGGTTGATCTTCACCGCCGCGGTCAGGCCGAGTGGGGAGAGCAGGATCGACCAGGCGCGGGCGAGCACCACGAAGAGCGGATTTCCCGGAGGGTGGGGAATCCCCATGATCTCGGCCGTCGCGATGTACTCGCTCGTGTCCCAGAACGCCGTGGTGGGTCCGAGCGTGAGCGCATAGAGCGCGAAGACGAGTCCGCCCGCGATCGCCGCCGCTCCGTAGGGCGGCTTCAGCTCCGCGGTCGCGTCGACTCCCTTGGCCTCCGCGGGCACGTTCTTCGCGGAACTTCGGGTCTTCTTCGACTCTTCAGCGGCCATGGTATCCGTTCGATCGTGTTCGGGCCCCGGAGGCTGCACGAAGCCCGAAAGGTACTCTCAACCCCGGGTCAGGTGCAGGACGCCGTGGGCGTCCACGCGCAGCGTCCACCCGGGCGGGATCCACGTCGTACCGCTGTACTCCTGCACGACCGCCGGACCCGTGAGCTCGTGGCCGGCGCGAAGGTCCCGACGCCACACGGCTCGGGCTTCGCGCTCCTCTCCTCCGAACACCACGCGTACCGCCGCGGTGTCCGGATCGGTGGATGCATCCTCCAGTCGTGCATCCGGAAGCTCGACGGCCGGGGCGGAGACGACGACCCGGACGGTGACCGCCTCGACAGGCGTCTCTTCGCGCCGGTACCCGTAGCGGACTTCGTGCAGACGGTGGAAGGCCTCGAGCCAGTCACGCTCGGGGACCGCGAGCTCGTAGCTCTGACCGCGGTAACGGGCGTCGACGCGTCGCTCCGCGACGAGCGCTCCGGGATCGACTCCCTCGGAAGCCAACGCCGCGCGCGCCTCGGCCTCGAGCTCGTCGAGCGCGGTGCGCACGTGCTCGTCCACGTCGTCGGCCTCGGTGTCGGTGAGGAGCGTCCGTGCGCCCTCCCGGGTCACGGGGGACGCGAGCATCCCGTATGCGGAGAGGAGCCCCGGGTCCGGGGGAACGAGCGCCGAGCGGGCGCCGAGGCGGGCCGTCAGCTCCGCGACGTGCAGGCCGCCCGCCCCGCCGAACGCCACGATGGCGAAGTCGGCGGGGTCGTAGCCCCGTTCGACCGAGATCACCCGCAGGGCGCGCTCCATCGCCGTGTCCGCAACGGCCAGCACGCCTTCGGCCGCATCTTCGAGACTTCCGCCGAGCGCGTCGGCGATACGGGCCAGCGGGGCCTCGACCGCGGCCCGGTCGAGCGTCCGATCGCCACCCAGGAAGGCCGCGGCCGGGAGTCGGCCCAGCCAGACGTGCGCGTCGGTCACCGTGACGTCGTCGCCGCCGCGGCCGTAGCAGATCGGGCCCGGGCGGGCTCCGGCGCTGCGAGGTCCCACGCGCAGCGCCCCCCCTGCGTCCACCCGCGCGATCGAGCCTCCCCCCGCGCCGACCGTGTGGATGTCGATGACCGGGATCGCGGCCGGCTGGCCGCCGATGGCGAACTCCCGCGTGTGGAGCGGCCGGCCCGGACAGAGCGAGACGTCCGTGGAGGTCCCGCCCATGTCGAAGGAGAGCACCGAGTCGTGGCCGGCCCGCCGCGCCCAGGCGAGGGCGCCCACGACGCCCCCCGCGGGCCCGGAGAGCACCGTCTGAACCGGCTCGCGGCGGGCCCGCTCGATGGGGAGCACGCCGCCGTTCGAGCCCATGATCGTCACCCGGCGGGCGCCTGCCTCGGTAGCCAACCGTCCGAGGTAGCGGTCCATCACGGGCGCGACGTAGGCGTTCACCACCGTCGTCGACGTCCGTTCGTACTCGCGGAACTCGGGCACGAGCTCGCTGGAGACCGAGACGGACAGCTCGGGGAGGGCGTTCCGCAGAGCCTCGGCGACGGTCCGTTCGTGCGCGGGATCAGCGTACGAGTGCAGGAGCGTGACCGCCACGGCCTCCGCCCTGCGTGTCCGGATCGCGTCGGGCAGATCGGCGAGTCGATCGTGGTCGAGGGGAGTCAGCTCCTCACCGTCGGGGCCGAGCCGGCCCGGCACGCCCAGGCGGTCCTCGCGGCCCACCAGTGGCGGGAGGCGATGCCCGACGAGCGCGTAGAGCTGTGGGCGGTCCTGACGCCCGATCTCGATCACATCCTCGAAGCCCTCGTTCGTCACCAGGACAACGTGGGCACCCCTGCGCTCCAGCAGCGCGTTGGTCGCGACGGTCGAGCCGTGCAGGAGCGCGAACGTCACGTCTCCGCCGAGGATCTCCCCGGTGCCGTCGAGCACGGCCTGCGCCGGATCGTCCGGGGTGGAGGGCACTTTGAGCGTACGGATGCGTCCGTTCCCCAGGAGGATCAGATCCGTGAAGGTCCCCCCCGTGTCGACGGCGAGGATCGGCGTTGACGCTCTTTCGGGGCTCTTGGACATTGAGGGGTGACGCTGCTTCCTACGTTCGAACGGTTCTGCACGCTCGCCGAGGAGGCGACGCTCGTGCCCGTCTGGCGCGACTTCCTCTTCGACGTGGACACGGCGGTCACGGCGTACGCGAAGCTAGCGGAAGCGCCGTTCGGATTCCTCCTCGAATCCGTGGTGGGCGGCGAGCAGTGGGCGCGCTACTCCTTTCTGGGAACGAGGCCGTCGAGCGCATGGCGGCTGCACGACGGTGTGGTCAGCACGTGGACGCCGGACGGGGGTTGGCGAGCCGTCGGTCGGGCGCCGACCGCGGCGGAGCGGAGTGACTCGGACGGGGGCGCCGAAGCACGCGAGGACGGAACGCACGAGGGCGGTGCGGCCGACGACCTGCCGCTCGTCGATCCGTTCGAGGAACTCGACGCTCGGCTGAGCGCGCACGACCCCGCCCACGTCGAAGGCCTTCCGCGTTTCTGGGGTGGCGCGGTCGGCTTCTTCTCGTACGACGTCGTCCGCTGGATCGAGCGGCTTCCGAGCGAGCCACCCGACGACCTCGGCTTCCCCGACGGAGTCTTCCTCTTCACGGACGTGGTGCTCGCGATCGACAATCTGCGGGGCCGGGCCATGGCGATCGCCGCGGTCCCCGTCGATGCCGGCCTGGAGGAGGCCGAGCTGCGTCGGCGCTACGACGTGGCGTGTGCCAAGGTGGACGACCTGGTCGAGCGCCTCGCCTCGGAGGCGGCGCCCGACCCCCTCGCGCTCGCGCCCGAGCCCGACTCCGATCCCCCGTTCGAGAGCTCGATGTCGCGCGACGCCTACGAGGCCGGCGTGGAGCGGATCCGCGAGTACGTCCTGGCCGGCGACGCCTTCCAGGTCGTGCTCAGCCAGAGGCTGGCGTTCCCCCTCGAGGCCGAGCCCTTCGACCTGTATCGCGCGCTGCGCAGCCTGAACCCTTCGCCCTACCTGTACTTCCTGGAGCTGGACGGGCTTTCGCTCATCGGCAGCTCCCCCGAGGTGCTCGTGCGTGTGGAGGACGGGCGGGTAACGGTGCGCCCCATCGCCGGCACTCGGCCGCGCGGGCGCACCCCCGAGCAGGAGCGCTCGCTCGCCGCCGACCTGCTGTCGGACGAAAAGGAGCTCGCCGAGCACCGGATGCTGGTGGATCTGGGGCGCAACGATGTGGGACGCGTCGCCCGCTTCGGAAGCGTGACGGTCCCCGACCTCATGGTCGTCGAGCGCTACTCGCACGTGATGCACATCGTCAGCCAGGTCGAGGGCGAGGTGCGGGAGGGATTGGGCGCGGTGGACGCCTTTCGCGCCTGCTTCCCGGCCGGCACGGTCTCGGGCGCGCCCAAGGTCCGAGCCATGGAGATCATCGACGAGCTCGAGCCGGTCCGTCGAGGCCCCTACGCCGGAGCCGTCGGGCACTTCAACTACGGCGGTGACAGCATGGACACCGCGATCACGATCCGGACCGTCGTGGCACGCGGTGGAAGGGCGTGGGTGCAGGCGGGCGCGGGCATCGTACTCGACTCGGACCCAGCCGCCGAGTACGAGGAGACGCTCAACAAGGCGCGCGCGCTACTGCGGGCGGCGGCCATGGTCGACGCCGGGGTGTCGCGGTCCTAGGAGCCTGTCCGAGTCATGGGGCGAGCCGCGTTGGGAGCGCCACGGCTCAAGGTCCTAGGCGGCGCGACGAGCGCGTAGCCGTGAGCTACTCCGAG
>JANQME010000240.1 GCA_028280205.1 Longimicrobiales bacterium | reverse complement strand
GATGGAGCGGATCATGGCCCGCTCGGTGGGCGACCGTCGCACGGTGCTCGGACTCCTCGGCGTCTTCGCCGCGGTCACGGTGCTGCTGGCGCTCACCGGCACGTGGAGCCTCGTCGCCTTCCTCGTGGCGGACCGTCGTCGCGAGCTCGGACTCCGGCAGGCGCTCGGGGCCGGCGGGCATCGCCTGGTGCGCGGGATCGTGCACGAGGGGGCGAGGGCCGGGGTGGCGGGCGTCGCCGCGGGCATCGTGGGCGGGCTCTTCGCGTCGCGTCTGCTCGAGCGCATCCTTTGGGAGACCGAGCCGACCGAGCCGGCGGTGTATGCTGCGGGTGCGCTCCTCCTCCTCGCCGTGGTGCTCCTGGCGAGCTGGCTGCCGGCCCGGCGCGTGCTGGCCGTCGATCCGGTGGAGGCGCTGCGCGCCGAGTAGGTGCACCCACCGGTACCTCCTACCGGTGCGCCGGCGTCCGCGCGAGTCGACTCTAGGCGCCGGCGGGAAGCGGCGCGGGGATGGCGATGCGGGCGCCGTGGCCGGGCGCGCGTTCGAGATGCTCGTCGAAGGTGACGAGCGTGCAGTCCAGCGCCTCCGCGAGGGCGATGTACGCCGCGTCGTACGCCGTGAGGTTCGCCCGCAGCTCCCAGAGCCGGGGCAGGAGCGGGGGCATCAGGTGGCGTGTCAGCGGCATGTCGGCGAACAGCGCCAGCGCGACCTCCGCCCTCGCGGCCGTCATCTCACTGCGACGGACGAGCCGGCGCAGGGCCTGAACGACTTCGACGTCGACCAGCGCCGGCACCTGGATGCGGTCTTCCTCGCGGAGGAGGATCGGTGAGACGGCCCTTCCGCGGGACCCGCCCAGAAGGAACTCGACGAGCGCGGACGCGTCCGCGACAATCACCGGGCGTCACGCTCGGCCCGGACGGCCTCCGCCGCACCCCGTCGCAGCTCCACGGGCTCCAGGTCGGCGATCCGTGCGGCGATCTCGGCCAGCGTCGGCTCTCGGATCTCCCGCTCGAGCGCCCGCAGGGCGAAGTCGGAGAGGGACATGCCGACGAGCGCCGCCCGAGCCTTGGCCTGCCGATGCACCTCATCCGGGACGTTGCGGATCTGGATCATGATAGACATGTGGTTACGATGATAACATGTGATTCGCATGTCTACCCTCCGGCTCGTCTCGCTTCGGCCATCCGCTGGCATCCCAGACCCCCGCCGCACATGTTCGCCGGCCATGACCGAAGAACGTCTCTCGTCCGAGGACGACGGCGCCGCACCTAAGCTTCCCCCCTCCCACCTCGTCCCGCGGACGCGCGGAGGTCGGATCGCGACCGTCGTCTGGATCGGACTCTTTCTGCTGTCGATGCCCCCGATCACGCACCGGATCCTCGACCGGCCGGACGTGTGGACCGGTGGCGTTCCGCTCCTCTTCGCCGCGCTCTTCGTCGTCTACTCGGCGCTGATCGCCGTGTTGATCTGGTCCCTTCGGCGGGGCCTTTGAGGCGCCTTCGGCCGTCACCGGTAGGCGCTCGGACCGCGCCTCACCGCACCGGGGTGGCCTGAGTGGACGCGTGGGTCGTCGCCACGGGGCTGATCTTCGTCTACCTGCTCGCGACGATCGTCCTCGGCGTCGTCGCGAACCGTCGCATGACCGTCGACATGGAGGACTTCCTCCTGTACGGACGGAAGGCCGGCTTCGTCGTCCTCTACCTGACCGTCGTCGCGACCTTCCACTCCGCCTTCGCCTTCCTCGGCTCGGGCGGCTTCTTCTATACCCACGGCATCGGCTTCTGGGCGGCCGGGACGTGGACGCTGCTCGTGGGCGCGATCACCTACGTGCTCGGCCCGCGCATCTGGGCCGTCGGCAAGGCGTTCGGCTACATCACACCCGCCGACATGCTGGCGGACTTCTACGAGAGCGAGGCTGTCCGGGTCGTCGTGGCCGTCGTCTCGGTCGTGTTCACGATCCTCTACATCCAGGTCCAGGCCCAAGGGCTCGGCTACATCATCAACGTCGCGTCGGGCGATCGGATCTCCTTCGAACTCGGGACGCTGATCCTCCTTGTCGTGGCGGCCGCGTACCTCATGGCGGGAGGGCTGCGCGCGGTCTACTGGACCGACGTCATCCAGGGCGTGTGGATGTATCTGGCCGTCTGGATCGGCGCGATGTACCTGGCCTTCGAGCTCTTCGGCGGCCCGCTCGAGCTGTGGCAGGCGGTGCGCCAGCAGCGGCCCGACCTCCTGAGCCTGCCCGGTCCGCGCGGCTTCTTCACACCCGGGATGTGGGTCGGGATGACGGTCACGCTCTCGTTCGGGATCGTCTTCCAGCCGCACATGATGATCCGCTACTACACGGCGGTCGATGCGAAGACGCTCAAGGTGCTCGGCGCCACGACCCCGATCTACCTCATGACGCTCTACGTCCCGGCGGCGCTCGTCGGGCTCGGCGGCGCGGTCGCGATGCCCGGGCTGGAGGTGCCCGACCGGATCTTCCCCGAGCTGCTCTTCGCGCACGCCCCGCCCGTCCTGACCGGCGTGATCCTGGCCGGAGCCACGGCCGCGGCGATGTCGACGCTCGACTCGATCCTGCACGCGAACATGAGCGTGCTCACACGCGACGTGTACCAGCGCTACCTCGCCCCGGAGCGCAGCCAGGCGCACTACGTCGCGGTGGGCCGAGGAATTGTGCTCGCGCTCCTCTTGGTGGGTTACGTGCTCTCCGTGCAGACCTTCGGATTCCTGGTCGTGCTCGTCACGCTCTCGGGCTCGGGCGCCCTGCAGCTCATGCCCGCCGTCCTGGGCGTCTGCTTCCCGTCCCGGCGCTCACCGACCCGGACGGGCGTCCTCGTGGGGCTCGCGGCCAGCATGGTGGTGCTGTACCTCACCCTGGTGGTCGTGCCCCACCCGCTCGGCGTGCACGGGGGGATCTGGGCGCTCGTCGTGAACTTCGGGCTCGCGCTGGCGGTTTCGGCATGGACGGAGGCGCCGTCCGTCGCGACGCGCGCGCGCATCCACGGCGCGGTGGAGCGCGCCGTCTACGGAATCGACTGAAGCTGGAGGAGCTGATGAAGCGCTGGACTCTCCCGACCGCCGCACTTCCGATCGCCGCCTTTTCGATCGCCCCACTGACCTTCCTCGCGGCCCCCGGCTCCCTCGCCGCGCAGCAGATCGAAGCGGGCGTTCCCCTCGTGGGGCCCGAGAACGGCTCGCTCGTCGTCGTCGGAGGTGCCATGCGCTCCGCCGAGATCTACGAGCGCTTCATCGAGCTCGCCGGTGGGCCCGATGCGCATATCGTGCTCGTACCCACGGCCGGTGGCGCGGAGGAATACGACGACTTCTGGCAGGGGATGAACGCGTGGCGGGAGCATGGAGCGCGCAACCTCACCCTCCTGCACACGACCGACCCGGCCGAGGCGGACACGGATGCCTTCGTCGAGCCGCTGCGGACCGCCGCGGGCGTCTTCTTCTTCGGGGGTCGTCAGTGGCGGCTCGTCGACGCGTACGGCGGCACGAAGTCGGAGGAAGCCTTCCGCGAGGTGCTCGAGCGAGGTGGTGTGATCGGCGGCTCCTCGGCCGGCGCGTCGATCCAGGGCTCCTTCCTCGTGCGCGGAGACACGCGCACGAACACGGTCATGATGGGCGACCACCAGCGAGGCTTCGGCTACCTGCGCAACGTCGGGATCGACCAGCACGTGCTCCGGCGCAACCGGCACTTCGATCTCATCGAGGTCGTCGAGGCGCATCCGGAGCTGCTCGGTCTCGGGATCGACGAGGACACTGCGCTCATCGTCCGGGGCGACCGCGCCGAGGTGATCGGGCGCTCGTACGTGCTCGTCTACGACAACGAGACGACGACCGACGACGGAGGGAGGTTCTACTTCCTGGCGCCCGGGGATCGCTTCGACCTGGGGACGCGCGAGGCGACACGCCCGACGACCACGATGAGCCCGCTGCAGGGAGTCGAGAAGCGGCCGTGGGGGAGCGGGCGGTGAGGAGCGCCCCGGCCCCGGCGTTTCCCGCGCGGGCCATGCCAGCCACATCGGCCACGCTCATCACCCTCCCCGCGGTAGCCGCGCTCTCGGCGTGCTCGGGCCCGCCCCCCACGATCGACGTCGATCCGACGGCACACCGGGCCGAGGTGACGGCGTTCCACGAGGCGCGCGTCGCGGAGCTGGCCGCGCCGGACTCGTGGCTGAGCCTGATCGGGCTGCACTACCTGCCCGAGGGGGAGTCGACGATGGGCTCCGATCCCTCGAACGACATCGTGCTTCCGGAGGGGAAGGCCGTGCCCTTCGTCGGGCGCGTGGTCCGCTCGGGCGCGGATGTCCGCTTCGTGGCGGCCGAGGGGGTGCGGGTCACGAGCGGGATCGACTCCACGATGGCGCTGTCGGCCGGATCGGGTGCATTCCCGC
>JANQME010000215.1 GCA_028280205.1 Longimicrobiales bacterium | reverse complement strand
CGAGGAGATCCGCTTCGAGCGGGTCGGCGCCTTCGCGTACTCGGTGGAGGAGGGCACGCGCGCCGCGGAGATGCCCGGTCGCGTTCCGGACGACGTGGTGGACGAGCGCCTCGAGGAGGTCATGGAGCTGCAGCGCGGGATCTCCTTCGAGCGCAACCAGGAGTGGCTCGGCCGACGCGTGCAGGTCCTCGTCGACGGGACCCTGGAGGACGATCCCGACTTCGCGGCGGTCGGGCGCACCGTGGGGCAGGCCGCCGACGTGGACGGCGTGAGCCACCTGCGCACGAAAGACTCCCTACGCGCCGGCGACTTCACGTGGGGGCGCGTCATCGAGGCCCACGACTACGATCTGGTGGTGGACATCGGCGGGGCCTCGTGAGCCGCGTGCGCCCGCTCGCCGTCGTGGCAGCCTTGCTCCTCGCCCTGGCCGGGCCGGTGAAGGGTCAGGAGATCGCGGACATCGACTACGAGCACCTCAGCTTCCGGGGCGTCGCGCCCGAATGGGGCTACCTCTGGCCCGACCGGGTCGAATCGACGTCGAGCTACGGTGTTCGGTTCGACCTCGGGTACATGGGACCGGGGCTGCGCATCACGCCCTCGCTCATGTACTGGTCGTCCCGCCTCGAGCAGGAGGAGGTCGACGAGTTCTCGCGCCGGGTCGCGGAGCTTGTCGCCGACCAGACCGGCGGTGCGCCGCCCGACCTGGATCTGGGCACGATCGAGTATCGCGACCTCGCGATCGGAGTCGACGCCCATGTCGTCTGGGAGGTGCCGTTCGACCTGCTGACCTTCGGCGGGGCGGGGGTCACGATGCACATCGTCGACGGCGATGGGGCGTCCATCGACGGTACGTTCGTGGAGGATCTTCTCGACTCGGTCGAGCCGGGCTTCAACCTCCACGTCGGAGCCGAGTACCCGATCACCAACCGGATGCGACTCTACACCATGGGTCGCTACGAAGTGATGCCCGATCTTCGGTACTTTCAGATCCGAGTAGGCTGGCAGTTCATGTTCGCCCCCAACGCCCCGGGAGAAGGTCGCGATGACTGAGAACGAGCCCCTCCGACTCGGGATCGTCGGCGCCGGCGCGATCAGTCAGGTCGTCCACCTCCCGATCTTCTCGGAGCGGGTCGACGTCGACCTCGTCGCGCTCGGCGACCAGGATATTCACAAGGCCGAGACGCTCTCGCAGCGCTTCTCGATCCCCTTCGTGATGGATCCCGACGAGCTCCTCGAGCTCGACGCCATCGACGCGATCGTCATCTGCACGCCCAACAGCCTGCACGAGGAGATGGCGATCCAGGCGCTCGAGTCGGGCAAGCACGTCCTCGTGGAGCGTCCGCTCGCGGCGACGGCCGACGGGGCCTCCCGGGTCGTCGAGACGGCCGTACGCGCCGACCGCGTGCTCGCCGTCGGGATGCCCCACCGCTTTCGCCCGGAGGTGGTGGCGCTGCGCAGCTTCGTGGAGGGAGGAGAGTTCGGTGCGCTGCACGCCGTGCGCGGGAGCTGGCTCACCCGCTCCTTTCCGGCCGTGCGGGCGTCCTGGCGTGTCGACCGGAGTGCGGCCGGAGGCGGTGCGCTCATCGACCTCGGCATCCCGGCGCTGGATCTCTGCCTCTGGATCATCGGCTTCCCGGAGCCGAAGCGCGTCGTCTGTCTGGCGGCCGCGGAGGACGGGGAGGTGGAGCATTCGGCCTCGGTGATGATCGAGACCCGTGACGGCCCGGTCCTCACGCTGGAAGTGAGCAATCGCCTCTTCGCCGGTGACGACCGCTTCAACGTCCGTGTCATGGGGACGGAGGGTGCCGGGCGCTTTCCCCCGCTCGAGGTCTACAAGCAGCTCGGGGGTCGGCCGATGGAGGTCACGCCCCGGCAGCCGCGCCCGAGAGGGGGCGAGAACGCGTACACGAACGCATACCGACGCCTGCTCGACGACTTCGTACGCCGCGTGAACGGGATCGGAGACGCACCGGTCCCGGTCGAGCAGGTCGGGCTCATGCGGATCGTCGAGGCGGCGTACCGGTCCGCGGAAGTGGGCCGGGAGGTCGAGCTGTAGTCGCCCTCTCCGGGCTCCGGCCGCGTCGGGGCGAGCTCGCCCTTCCGACGCTTTCCGCTCTCCTTCTCGCGCTCTCCTACCCGCCACTTTACGCGGTCGCGCTCCCGTTCGTCGCGCTCGTCCCGCTCGGTCTGTGCGTCGCGTCCCGGATCGGCGGACCCGAAGGCGCCGCCTCCGCCGCTCGCGCCTGCGCGCTCTTCGCGGTCGTCCACTTCGGCCTCGTCCTCTGCTGGGTGCCGCTCGCGCTCGCGTGGCTGTCCCCTGCCGGGCTGGTCGCCTACCTGGTGGGTCTTCTCCTCTTCGCCGGAGCGGGCGTGCTGCTCGGGCGGATGCTGCACTACGCACTGCATGACGGACGTGCGCCCCTCGGGCTTGCGCTCCCCGTCGGCTGGACGGCGCTCGAGTGGGGACTCGCCCACCTCCCGGGCACGCTCGCCTACCCGTGGCTCGGACTGGGGACGACGCTCACCGGCGTGCCCGAGATGGCCGGCCTGGCGGAGCTGGTCGGTGCCCGGGGCGTCGGCTTCTGGGTCGCCGCAGTGAACGGGGTCGTCGCGTCGGCCGTACGGGTCGGCACGTCTCCGGCGTCGGACTCCGAGTCCCACCGCGCCGCCACCGTGCTCCTCCTCGCCGCGGGCGCGCTGGTCGGCGGACCGAGCGCGTGGGGCTTCTGGCGGGCCGACACGCTGCCCGAGCGGCCCGCGCTCCGGGTCGCGCTCGTCCAGACGAACGTGGCCCAGTCGGTTCGGCTCGATCCGGAGCGGGCGGTCGACACGGTCCTCGTCCAGCTCGGTCGCCTCGCGGAGCGCGTTCCGCCCGGATCGGTGGACCTCGTCGTCCTTCCGGAGGCCGTCCTCCCCACGGATCCGCGGGACGCCCGCTCGGCGACCGGGGTGGAACGTCTGCGGGTTCTCGCCGAGCGGACGGGCTCCGCCGTGCTCTTCGGCGCCCGGGGCCGCACGGAGGAGGGTGGGCCGCTCAACTCGGTCTTCCTGTTGGACGCGGGGGGCCTCTCCGGCTTCCGCTACGACAAACGCCGGCTCGTGCCGCTCGTGGAGCGTTCTCCTCTCCTGCCCGTGCCGTTCGCGGAGGGTCTTCGGCCGGGCGAGGAGCTGGAGCCGGGGGTGGGTCTCCCGCTCGCGGACGTCGGCGGGTCGCGCCTGGGCGCCTTTGTCTGCTTCGAGTCGGCCTTCCCCGACGTCGCGCGCGGCCTGCGAGCGGCCGGCGCCTCCGTTCTGGTCAACGTGACCAACGACGCCTGGTTCGGGCTCCGGCCGGCACACGCCCGGACACCGGCGCTCTGGCAGCACCCCGCCCACCTCGTCATGCGGGCCATCGAGACACGCACCCCGGTCGTGCGGGCCGGCAACGCGGGCTTCTCCTTCTTCGTCGATCCCCGAGGCCGCGTGCGGGAGCGTACCGCGCTGTTCACGGAGGACGTGCGCACCGCCGAGCTCCGCACCACCGACGTGCGCACCGCCTACGTGCGGTACGGGGACCTGGTCGGGAACGCCGCCGGGGTGTCGGGACTTCTTCTCCTGCTCGCGGCGTTTCGGTCGGGTCGGGTGGATCGCGTCCGGGCACTCTGATACCTTTTCCCGTCTATACCCGGGCGCTCCCGAGATGGGGGGCGTTTTCCGTCGCGGGCCGGCCCGACCCATTCAGCGTCTGGAGCAGGACATGAAGCAGGGCATCCATCCCGAGTTCAAGGTGGCGACGGTGGTCTGCTCCTGCGGGACTCGTTTCGAGACGATGTCGACGCAGGACGAGGTGCACGTGGAGATCTGCGGCACCTGCCATCCGTTCTACACCGGTAAGCAGCGTCTCGTGGACACCGCGGGGCGCGTCGACCGCTTCAAGAAGAAGTATCAGAAGACCGCTGCCGAGTAGTCGCACGGGGCGGAGGCGCGCCCCGGCTCCATGAAGGCACCCGAGCTCGATCCCCGTCTCGAAGAGCGCCTCGCGGACGCCGAACGGCGCTTCGCAGGGGTCGAGGAGGCCCTCTCCAGCCCCGAGGTTCTCTCGGATCCCGTGCAGCTCCGTGAGCTCGGCCAGGAGCGCGCGCACCTGGAGCCGATCGTGCGGACGGGTCGCGAGCTGCGTGCCGCGCTCGACGAGCTCGAAGGGGCCCTCGAGATCGCATCGGAGACTGAGGACCCCGCGATGCGGGGCCTGGCCCAAGAGGAGGCCACGACGCTCGGCGCACGTGTCGAGTCGCTCTCGGTGCGTGCGAAGGAACTTCTCATCCCGCCGGATCCGCTCGCCGACCGGCCCGCCGTGGTCGAGGTTCGTGCCGGTACCGGCGGGGACGAAGCCGGCCTCTTCGCGGCGGATCTCATGCGTATGTATCGTCTCTACGCCGAACGGCTGGGGTGGTCGCTGGAGCTCATGAGCGTCTCGGAAGGGATCCCGGGCTCGATCAAGGAAGCGATCTTCACGGTCCGCGGGCGAGGGGCATACGGACGCCTGCGCTACGAGTCGGGTGTCCATCGGGTCCAGCGCATCCCCGAGACGGAGAGTCAGGGTCGGATCCACACCTCCGCGGCGACGGTCGCCGTCCTCCCGGAAGCCGAGGACGTCGACCTGCAGATCGACCCGAACGATCTGCGCATCGACGTCTACCGCTCCAGCGGACCGGGCGGACAGTCGGTGAACACCACCGACTCGGCCGTGCGCATCACGCACATCCCCAGCGGATTGGTCGTGTCGATCCAGGACGAGAAGTCCCAGCACAAGAACAAGGCGAAGGCCCTCCGGGTCCTTCGCAGCCGCCTGCTGGACCATCTGATCGCGGAGAAGGAGGCCGAGCGCGCGCGCGAGCGGAAGACGCAGGTCGGCACCGGTGACCGCTCGGCGAAGATCCGCACCTACAACTTTCCGCAGAGCCGGGTCACGGACCACCGCATCGGGCTCACGCTCTACCGCCTCTCCGACGTGCTCGACGGCGACCTGGACGAGCTCACGACCGCCCTGCGGCTGGCGGACCAGGAGGAGCGGATGGCGTCGGAGGAGGGGTGACGTCCTCCATGAACGACGAGCCCTGGACGATCCTGAAGCTCATCCTGTGGAGTGCCGAGTACCTGCGCGGGAAGGGCGTGGATTCCGGCCGTCTGGACGCCGAGCACCTCCTGGCGCACGTGGTCGGGGTCGGCAGGCTGCAGCTCTACCTCGACTTCGAACGGCCGCTCGACCGTACCGAACTGGACGGATTCCGGCCACTCCTGCGCCGCCGGGCCGCTCGAGAGCCGCTCCAGTACATCCTTGGCCGGCAGCCTTTTCGGACGCTGAACCTCGAAGTGGGGCCCGCCGTCCTGATCCCACGCCCCGAAACCGAGCTCCTGGTCGGCGAGATCCTCTCCTGGGTGGAGTCCTCCGGCCGGTCGGCGCCCACGGCGCTGGAGGTGGGTGCGGGAAGTGGCGCGATCTGTCTATCTCTTGCCGATGAGGGGTATTTTACCCACATTACTGCGATCGAAGTCTCGGAGGCGGCGCTGGAGGTGGCGGGTCGCAACCGGGAGTCCGCGGGTGGGTCGGGGATCGTCGATCTGCGACTGGGATCGCTGTTCGATCCGGTTGACGAGGGAGATCGCTTCGACGTCGTCGTGTCGAATCCGCCCTACGTGGCGGAGGTGGACGAAGCGTCGCTGGCGCCCGAGGTTCGTGACTGGGAGCCGGGTACGGCCCTCTTCGCCGGACCGGACGGCCTGGACGTGATCCGGTGCCTGGTCGACGAAGCGCCGCGGTATCTGAAAGAAGGCGGCCTGCTCGCGCTCGAGGTGGGTGCGGACCAGCCACGGACGGTCGCCGGGCTGATGCGCGACACCGGACGGTATTCCGACATCCGCATCGTCCGCGACCATGCGAACCGAGAACGCTTCGTGCTGGCGCACGGGGTCTGACTGAGAACCGCGGGGTGACCCGCACGGAGGAGACCGGGATGGCGGGCATCTACGACATGGCGAAAGAGCTCGGGGCGGCCTTGGCCCACACCGAGGAATACCAGGCGCTGAAGCGGGCGTCCGACGCCGCGGAGGAGGAGCGCGAGCTCGTCGAGCTGCGCAACGAGATCGGAGCGATCGAGGCCGAGCTCGAGGCGCATGTGCGCTCCGGGAAGGAGCCGACCGACGATCTCAAGGAGCGGTATACCGCCGCCGTGGAGAAGCTCCAGGCGATGCCCGCCTTCCAGCGCGTCGTCGCCGCGCAGTCGAACTTCGAGAAGGTGATGTACAAGGTGAACGAGACGGTCGCTCAGGGTATCGAGGAGGGCGCCCGGAGCCGGATCATCATCTCGTCCTGAGGACGGGAGCCCCGTCGCAGCCCAAACCAACCGTTTCGAGAGGAAGACGTGAAGAAGCCAGATGAGATCGGGCCCGCCGAGGGGAAGCTGGGGGTTCTCCTGCCGGGCTTCGGCGCCGTTGCCACGACGTTCGTCGCCGGCGTGGAGGCCGCGCGCCGCGGACTCGCCGAGCCGATCGGCAGCCTGACCCAGATGAACACGATCCGGCTGGGCAAGCGGACGGACAACAACACGCCGCTCATCAAGGACTTCACGCCCCTCGCGGGCCTCGAGGACCTCGTCTTCGGAGCGTGGGATCCGATCCCCGACGACGGGTACGAAAGCGCCGTGAACGCCGGAGTCCTGCACAAGGAGCAGCACCTCGACCCGATCCGGGACTTCCTGTCGACGATCGAGCCGATGCCGGCCGTCTTCGACACCGACTACGTGAAGAAGCTCGAGGGGCCGAACGTGAAGAACGGCGCCACGAAGAAGGAGCTGGCCGAGCAGCTTCGTCAGGACATTCGGGACTTCAAGGCGGAGCACGGGTGCGACCGCCTCGTGATGATCTGGTGTGGTTCGACCGAGGTGTACATCCGCCCGAGCGACGTGCACGCGAACGTCGAGGCGTTCGAGAAGGGGATGGAGGAGAATCATCCCGACATCGCGCCGAGCCAGCTCTACGCGTACGCCGCCATCATGGAAGGCGTCCCGTACGCCAACGGCGCACCGAACCTCTCGGCCGACAACGCCGCCCTCGAAGAGCTCGCGAAGCGTGAGGGCGTCCCGATCGCCGGGAAGGACTTCAAGACCGGTCAGACGCTCATGAAGACGATCCTCGCGCCGGGCTTCAAGACCCGGATGCTCGGGATGTCCGGGTGGTTCAGCACGAACATTCTCGGCAACCGGGACGGGGAGGTGCTCGACGATCCGGAGTCGTTCAAGAGCAAGGAGGTCTCCAAGCTCGGCGTCCTGGAGTCCATCCTGCAGCCCGAGATGTACCCGACCCTCTACGGCGACCTGTACCACAAGGTGCGGATCAACTACTACCCGCCGCGGGGAGACAACAAGGAGGGGTGGGACAACATCGATATCTTCGGATGGATGGGGTACGGCATGCAGATCAAGATCGACTTCCTCTGCCGGGACTCGATCCTCGCCGCCCCGATCGTCCTGGATCTGGCGCTCTTCCTGGACCTGGCCGGTCGCGCGGGCTGGAGCGGGATCCAGGAGTGGCTGTCGTTCTACTTCAAGTCCCCGCAGACGGCCCCGGGTCTCTACGCCGAGCACGACATCTTCATCCAGCACTGGAAGCTGAAGAACACGCTGCGCTGGCTCATGGGCGAGGAGATGATCACCCACCTCGGGGTCGAGTACTACGACTGACGTGACCGAGCCCCTCTTCATCGCGCTGGAGGGCATCGACGGCGCGGGCAAGAGCACCCAGGTCGCGCTCCTCTCCGCCTGGCTCGACGCCGTCGGAGTCCCGCACGTCTCGACCCGGGAGCCCGGGGGCACCCCGGTCGCGGAGGCGATCCGTAAGGTGGTTCTCGGGGAGCCGGAGCTGACGATGCCCCACGAGTCCGAGTTGCTCCTCATCCTGGCGGCGCGGGCCGCGTTCGTTCGCGATGTCGTGCGTCCCGCCCTCGAGGCCGGACGGACGGTCGTGGCGGACCGCTTCTCGCTCTCGACGTTGGCCTATCAGGGGTACGGCCGGGGGCTTCCGCTCCCGCGCGTTCGCGAGATCGTCGACTTCGCGACGGGGGGTCTCGCTCCCGACGTCTCCCTCGTTCTGGACCTCCCCGTGGACGAGGGCAGTGCCCGGCAGGCCCGGGGCGGATCCGAAGAGGACCGGATCGAGGCCGAGGGGCTCGCCTTCCGTGCATCCGTGCGCAAAGGGTATCTTGCACTTGCGGCCTCCGAGCCCGACGTGGATGTGGTCGATGCCCGCGGTACGCCGGAGGAGGTGCACGCGCGGCTGCGCGGCCGGCTCGTCGCGCGCTTCCCGGCCCGACTCGGAGTGACAGCTCCGACCCAAGAGGACGGAGCGGGGTAGTTCAAGGGGTGCGGATTCGTCCGACGGGTCGGGCGTCCACCGTGGAGAAGAGGGGAGATGAAACGCAGCGTCGTCGCGCCGATCCTGGTCGCGGTGTTTTCCGTCGCCGCCGGCGGTTGGCTCCTGCAGCAGGGAGTCGACCGAGCGGAGAACGTGTACGTGCGCGTTCGCGTCCTCCAGGAAGTCGTGGACCGCATCGAGTCGAGCTACGTCGACGAGGTCGACGCGTCGCGCCTGTACGACTCGGCCATCGACGGCCTCATCCGCGACCTCGATGACCCGAACTCCTCGTTTCTTCCGGCGGCGCAGTTCGAGGACTTCCGCATCCGGACCGAGGGCGAGTACGGGGGTGTGGGTCTCGAGGTGATCCAGCGCGACGGCTACGTCACCGTGGTCAGCCCGATTCCGGGTGGCCCGGGTGCGCGGGTCGGCATCCGGGCGGGAGACCGCTTCTACGAGATCGAGGGCCAGCGCGCGGACACGATCGTCACCGACCGGGCCGTCGAGCTGCTGAGGGGGCGCCCGGGAACGGAGGTCGAGGTGAAGATGCTCCGCCCCGGGGTCGACCAGCCGATCGACTTCCGGGTGACGCGCGAGGTGATCCGCCTCAAGGCGGTGCCGTTCGCGACGCTCCTCGACGACGACATCGGGTACGTTCCGCTCAGCACGTTCCGGGAGACGTCGGAAGAGGAGGTCCGCGAGGCGGTGGATTCGCTGGTGAACGAGGGGATGGAGCGGCTCATCCTCGATCTTCGCGGGAATCCGGGAGGCCTGCTCGACCAGGGGATCGCCGTGAGCGACCTCTTCCTGGCCGAGGGACAGCCGATTGTCGAGACGCGCGGACGGGCGACGGACCAGAACGAGCGCTTCGCCGCCTCGCGGCCCGACCGCTACCCCGACCTCCCGGTCGTCGCACTCGTCGACGGGACGAGTGCGTCGGCGTCGGAAATCGTCGCGGGAGCGCTGCAGGACCACGATCGTGCGGTCCTCGTGGGCGGCACGACGTTCGGCAAGGGTTCGGTCCAGAGCCTCTACCGGCTGACGGGTGGAGACGTACTGCGCCTCACGACCGCGCACTGGTATACGCCGGTCGGACGCTCGATCCAGGGTGAGCCGACCATGCCCGACTTCACGGAGGACCACACCCTCTCGATCTCGGGTCAGATCGTTCAGCCGTCCGAGATCGAAGACCGTCCCGAGTTCGAGACGGACGGCGGGCGCACCGTGTACGGAGGGGGCGGGATCACCCCGGACCTGTTCGTGCTCCCGGAGGCGCTCTCTCTCGACGAGGCGCGGGCCGTGCAGGCACTGTTCCGCACCGGCGGCGGCTTCAACCTCGCCGTGTTCGCCTTCGCCGTCGACTACGTGGCGGACGCTCCCGATCTGCAGGAGGGCTTCACCCTGAGCGACGCCGATCTCGAGGCGTTTTTCGCACGGCTGCCCGAACACGACGTGGAGGTGGCGCGCACGGACTTCGAGGCGGCCGAACGCTACGTCCGCTACAGCCTCGAGGATGAGATTGCCGAGCAGGCGTGGGGAGAGCTCGGGGCCTTCCGGCAGTTGCGCCGCCACGACCGGCAGCACGAGCGCGCCCTGCAGCTCCTGGCGGACGCGGACACGCCGGCTTCGCTCGTCCAGACGGTCGAGACGGCGACGCAGCCCGCTCCGACGCCGCGGCCCTCGTCGGCGCAGGGCACACCCGGGCAGGGATGACGGCCCGGCGACCGCGCCCCCGCGCGGCCGCCCCCCGGGCCATTCCGCCGTCCCGGGGTGTGCTGCTTCTTGCGCGGATGGAAGAGGCGGAGTGTACAGAAGACCCGT
The DNA here is from genome assembly GCA_028280205.1 of Longimicrobiales bacterium. Taxonomy (GTDB): domain Bacteria; phylum Gemmatimonadota; class Gemmatimonadetes; order Longimicrobiales; family Gaopeijiaceae; genus UBA2589. Next base: position 1,337 of record JANQME010000215.1, on the reverse strand, counting down.
CGGACCCGTGCAAAGGGTCCCGGTGATGAGCGACGTGGAGGTCCTTCGCGGTGGGACCGTCGAATCCCGCCATCGGGTCCACGTCGCGGTGTGCGACGAACGCGGCGCGATGCTCGCGTCGCACGGGGATGCACACCGCACGACCTTCCACCGGTCGGCCGCGAAGCCGCTTCAGGCACTTCCTCTCGTGGAGGAGGGGATCGTCGAGCGTTTCGGACTGAGCGCCGCCGAGCTCGCGCTCTGCTGCGCTTCGCACGAGGGTGAGCCGGACCACCTCGTCGCGGCTCGTTCGATCCTGGCGAAGGCCGGCGCAGACGAGTCGCTCCTGCGCTGCGGGCCACACGCTCCCTTCTCCCGCGAGGCCGCGCGGGAGCTCGCGCGGAGCCGAGGCGAGCCGGCGCCGATCCACAACAACTGCTCGGGCAAGCACGCCGGAATGATCGCGCTCGCGCTCGGCATGGGGTGGGACCCCGTCGACTACCACCTGCCGGAGCATCCGGTGCAGCGCCGCATGCTCGCAGAGGTGGTGCGCTTCACCGGCGTGCCCGCCGCCGGGATCGCCACGGCCGTCGACGGGTGCGGAGTCCCCTGCTTTGCGACCTCGCTGAATGCGCTGGCTCGCGCCTTCGCGCGATACACCGCCGCCGCCGACCGTGGCGAAGGGCCGGCCACGCTCGTCGCGGCGATGGTCGACCATCCGTTCATGGTGGGTGGGACCGGCCGGACCTGTACCGACGTCATGGCGACGGCCGGCGGGCGTGCCTTCGTCAAGCTCGGGGCCGAGGGCGTCTACGCCGGAGGGCTCCGCGGACGAGGTCTGGGCTTCGCGCTCAAGGTGGAGGACGGCGGGCGGCGAGCGGTCGAGGTCGCGCTCGTGCGCGTGCTGCGCGGTCTGGGCGTGCTCGAAGACGCCGACCTGGCGCGGCTGGCCTCGCACGCCGAGCGCGTGGTCCGGAACACACGGGGCGAGCCGGTCGGGCGGGTCCGAGCCTGCTTCGACCTCTCGGCCCCCGCTACGGCGGAAGCCTGAGCGTGTTCGTCGACCGCGCAGTGATCGAGGTGACTGCTGGGACCGGCGGTTCCGGCGCCGAAGCCTTCCGGCGCGAGTCCGGCGTTCCACGCGGGGGTCCGGCGGGCGGCGACGGAGGCCGGGGGGGCGATGTCGTCCTGCGGGCCGACGCTCAGCTCTCCACGCTCCTCGACTTCCGTTATCGCCGCCACTACAAGGCGGAGCGTGGGCAGCACGGGGAGGGGAGCAACCGTACCGGCCGCTCGGGCGAAACCCGGATCCTCTGCGTGCCTCCGGGCACCGTGGCGTACGACGACGAGACGGATCG
>JANQME010000147.1 GCA_028280205.1 Longimicrobiales bacterium | reverse complement strand
TGCGCGAGCGGGCGATCGGCAACTTCACCGCCGCCTCGGCTCTCGCCGGCTTCTTCGCCTGGGAGCTGCTGGCGGGAAGCGTGGACGGGATCCTCGGGGGCGGCTCGAGTCCGCTCGACAGACCTTTCCCGCTCCTCACGCTTTCGGCGGCGGTCCTCTTCTCCGTCGCCGGCGCGGTGTTCTGGCTGCTTCGCGAGAGTCGCTCCGGCTAGACGGGGTCAGCGGGGTCCGGCCGCCGCCACCGCCTCCGACACCTGGTCGGCGAACTGCTCGAAGTTGGACCGGAACATCGCGGCCAGCTTCGCCGCGGCCGCGTCGTAGGCATCGCCGTCGGTCCACGTGTTTCGAGGCGTCAGCATCTCGTTCGGGCAGCCGGGCACGGCGGTCGGCACGGCGAGGCCGAAGACCGGATCCTCGACGAACTCTCCCTCGTCCAGGGCACCGGAGAGGGCGGCGTTCACCATGGCGCGCGTGTAGCCGAGCTTCATCCGGCTGCCGACACCGTAACCGCCTCCGCTCCACCCCGTGTTGACCAGCCAGACGCCCGAGCCGTGCTCGCGCAGCTTCTCTCCGAGCATCTTTGCGTACACCCCCGGGTGGCGGGGGAGGAAGGGAGCGCCGAAGCACGCGCTGAAGGTGGCCACCGGCTCGGTCACCCCGCGCTCCGTCCCGGCCACCTTCGCCGTGTACCCCGACAGGAAGTGGTACATCGCCTGCTCCGGCGTGAGCCGGGAGACCGGGGGCAGCACGCCGAACGCGTCCGCCGTGAGGAACACCACGCTCTTCGGGTGCTCGCCGCGGCTGGGGAGCACGGCGTTCGGGATGTAGTGGATGGGGTACGAGGCCCGGGTGTTCTCTGTGATCGAGCCGTCGTCGAAGTCGATCTCCCGGCTGCGCTCATCCAGCACCACGTTCTCGAGGATCGTGCCGAACATCTGCGTCGCCTGGTAGATCTCCGGCTCGCCCTCCGGCGAGAGCCGGATGGTCTTGGCGTAACAGCCGCCCTCGAAGTTGAAGATCCCCTCGTCACTCCAGCCGTGCTCGTCATCCCCGATGAGGCCACGGGAAGCGTCGGCCGAGAGCGTCGTCTTGCCCGTGCCCGAGAGCCCGAAGAAGAGCGCGACGTCGCCGGCGGCGCCAACGTTCGCCGAGCAGTGCATCGGGAAGACCCCCGACTCCGGCAGGATGTGGTTGAGCACCGAGAAGATCGACTTCTTGATCTCTCCGGCGTACCGCGTCCCCGCCACGAGGACCTCGCGGCGCCCGAAGTTCACCATGATGGCGGTCTCCGATCGCGAGCCGTGCCGCTCCGGCGAGGCCTTGTAGTGCGGAGCGTGCAGAACGGTGAAGTCGGGCTCGAAGCCGGCGTGATCGACGGAGTCCAGGCGGAGGAACATGTTGTACGCGAAGAGCGAGTGCCACGCGCTCTCGCTGATGACCCGGACGTTGATGTTGTGGGTCGGGTCCTCCCCGGCCCGGGCGTCCCGCACGAAGAGGTCGCGCCCCTGAAGGAATTCGACGACCTCCGCCCGGAGCGCCTCGTAGTGCTCGGGGGTGACCGGGACGTTCACCTTCCCCCAGTCGACGACCTCTTCGGTGTGCTCGTCGCGAACGACGAACCGGTCGTTGGGCGAGCGTCCCGTGTGGGGGGCCGTCACCGTCGAGATCGCACCCATGTGCGCGATACGGCCGTCGCCGCGGGCCAGCGACTCCTCGTAGAGGCGCGCAGGAGAGAGGTTCCAGTAGACGTCGCCGGCGGGCTGGATCCCGTGGCGCGAAAGGTCCCCGGCCTCGGCAGCGGCCGTCGTGGACTCCAGGGTGGGGCTGGTCATGGCAGAATCCTCCGGACCGCGTGTGTCCCGTGCGCCCCGGTCTCAGGCCCCCGGAGTCGCCCGCGGGCCGATCACGTAAATGGAAACGCCCCGCCGCCAGGGCGTGCGGGGCAGGCGCTAAACTTGGCCACTTCGCGCCTGCCAGTCCACCGAGGCGATGGTCGCGAGATTGACGACGTCCTGCAGCGAAGAGCCGCGCTCCAGGATGTGGACTGCCTTCGCCATGCCCAGGAGTACGGGCCCGATCACGTCGGCCCCGCCGACCTTTGCGAGCAGCTTGTACGCGGCGTTGGCCGGCGAGAGTCGCGAGAAGACGAGCACGTTGGCCGGGCCGGTGAGGTTGGTGAAGGGGTAGACCTGGCGGAGCTTGATCGCGTCGACCGCCGTGTCCGCCTGCATCTCGCCGTCAATCTCGAGCTCCGGGGCCATCGTGTGCACGAGCTCCACCGCGCGGGCGGCCCGGCGCGCCTCATCGTGCATGTTCGAGCCGAAGTTCGAGAACGTGACCATCGCGATGCGGGGCGTGATCCCGAGCTCCCGCACGAATCGGGCGCTCTGAACCGCGATCTCGGCGAGCGCACGCGCGTCCGGCTCGATGTTGACGGTCGTGTCCGCCATGAAGAGGAGCTCGCGGTTCGGGAACGCGAGCATCTGCAGCCCGGCCACCCGTCCGTTGCCGCCCCGAGCCGGACCGATCACCTGAAGGCACGGGCGCAGCGCCTCCGCGTAGTTGGCCTCGATCCCGGCCACGAGGGCATCGGCCCGGCCCGCTTCCAGCATGCTCGCCGCGAAGTAGATCGGCTTGAACAGGTTCCAGTCCGCCTCGGAAGCGGTGAGGCCCTTGCGCGCGCGCTGTTCGAAGAGCTCGAGGGCGTACCCTTTCCGTTCCTCGTCCCGCCTCGCGGCATAGACGATTTCGACTCCGTCCAGCTCCACCCCCAACAGCTCGGCCTTCTCCGCGATTCTGGGGGGTCGCCCCAAGAGGACGGGCCGACAGATCCGTTCCTCCGCGAGCTGAGCGGCAGCGCGGATGATCGTGTCGTTGTGGCCCTCGGGAAAGACGACCCGGGCGGGCGCCCTTCGGGCGCGATCCGTCATCCACCGCATGACCTCACGGCCCGGACCCAGACTGGCACGCAGCCGATCTCGGTACTCCTCCAGGTCGAGCTCCATGCGAGCCAACCCGCTGTCTATAGCCGCCTCGGCGACCGCGGGAGCGACGTGGAAGAGAATCCGATGGTCGAACGGCTTCGGGATGAGGTAGTCACGGCCGAAGCTGATCTCCGACCCCTCGTACGCGCCCCGGACCGTTTCGGGCACTTCCTGACGGGCGAGGTCGGCGAGCGAGCGCGTGGCCGCGAGCATCATCTCCGGATTGATGCCGCGCGCCCGCACGTCGAGGGCACCCCGGAAGATGAACGGGAAGCCCAGCACGTTGTTCACCTGGTTCGGGTAGTCCGAGCGGCCGGTCGCCATGATCGCGTCCGAGCGGACCTCCGCGACGTCTTCCGGGAGGATCTCCGGATCGGGGTTGGCGAGCGCGAAGATGATCGGGTCGTCGGCCATCGCGGCCACCATCTCCTTCGTGACCAGCCCCTTCACCGAGAGCCCGACGAAGACGTCCGCGCCCTCGAAGGCGTCCTCGAGCGTCCGGCACTCGGTCTTCACGGCGAACGCCGTCTTGTACTCGTTCATCCCCTCCCCCCGACCCTCGTGCAGCACCCCCTTGGAGTCGCAGACGAGGATGTGCTGCGGGAGCACGCCCAACCGACGGAAGTGCTCGGCCGTCGAGAGAGCCGAAGCCCCGGCGCCGCTGAATACGACCCGCACCTCCTCCATCTTCTTCCCGACGATATCGAGCGCGTTGATGAGCGCGGCGGCCGCGATGATCGCGGTTCCGTGCTGGTCGTCGTGAAAGACCGGGATGTCCAGCCGCTCGTTGAGGGTGCGCTCGATGACGAAGCAGTCCGGAGCTCTGATGTCCTCGAGGTTGATCCCGCCGACCGTCGGTTCCAGGAGCTCGCAGAAGCGGATGACGTCCTCCGCCGCCTCGGAGCCGACCTCGAGGTCGAAGACGTCGATGCCGGCGAAGCTCTTGAAGAGGACGCCCTTGCCTTCCATGACCGGCTTGGCCGCCATCGGTCCGATGTTGCCGAGCCCCAGCACGGCGGTCCCGTTCGAGACGACGGCCACGAGGTTGCCCCGGGTCGTGTACCGGAAGACGTCGTCCGGATTCCGGGCGATCTCGCGGCACGGCTCGGCGACGCCCGGCGAGTACGCGAGCGTGAGGTCGCGCTGGGTCCCGACGGGCTTGGTGGAGACGACCTCGATCTTCCCGGGGCGGCCTTCCGAGTGGTAGTCGAGCGCTTCCTGACGGCGGTCGGACATGTGGAACGGGGTTGGGCGGGCAGACAGAGTGCATCCTACGCCTGCGGATCGACCTTTTGAAGAAGCGTCCGTGTACCTTCATCCCTTCCGCCGCCATCCGCGCTCCATCCGCGCCTCTGCCCGCCCCACCATGCCCGCAAAGCGTCGCGTCGTGATCACCGGGATCGGTCCGATCACCGCGGCCGGCACGGGAGTCGACGCGCTGCGCGCAGGCCTGCGGGCCGGTCGGTCACCGGTCGCCGAGGTGACCGCATTCGACCCCGCGCCGTTTCGCAGTCGGATGGCGGCCGAGGTGCGCGACTTCGACCCGTACGACCACCTCCCGGC
>JANQME010000110.1 GCA_028280205.1 Longimicrobiales bacterium | reverse complement strand
GCCTGCGGCACCACGAGGTATCGCTCGCCTTCGAAGGTGATCTCGACGGCAGCCCGTCGGAAGAAGATCGCGTAGTCGCCGATCTTCGCCTGGAGCGGCACGTATCGAGGCTCTCCGGACGCGCCTCCGATCTTCCACGGCTCCTCGTCGAGCTCGGTCGGGGCCGAGACCGCGTTCCCGGGGCCGGTGGCCACCACGGCACCCCCCTGCACCGCCTGGTTGTCCACGGCGGTTTTCGGCAGATACAGACCGACCTTCGTCCGGTCCTCGCCCTCCTCGGGCTGAACGAGGACGCGGTCGCCCACGACGATCAGACGCTTCTTCGGATCACTCATGACAGGGAAGCTCGCGCCGGATGGGCGGGCACGCTACCGCGCACCTCGGGTAAGGCCGGCGATACGCTCTCGTATCGTCGCGCATGGACAGCGATCCGACCTCCGAGCACCGCACCCGCCGCGGTCGACGCACCCGCCGCGGTCGACGCGCACAGCACGTCGCGGCCGCGCTCTGCCTGTTCTCGGCACTCGGCTGTGAGGCGTACACCCTCTCGGTCGAGAACCGGCAGCCGCTCGAGCCCTTGCCCATCTACGCCACCTGGTGGGCGGAGACCGAGGCGTGCTCCGGGCGGAGTGGAGACCTCGGCCGCATCGAGTGGTTTACAGCGACGACGATTCGGGCCGACGACGTGGTCGCAAGCGGGTTGTGGAGTCCGCCGCACCGGATCGTGGTGATCCGGGGGTTCGAGGAGAGTGAGCTCGTCGTCCGGCACGAGATGCTGCACGACCTGCTCGAGGGAGATGCCGAGCACGCCCGACCCGAGTGGGACGTGTGCATGCTCATCCCCCGCTGACGGGCGTCGAAACCGGCCGGCCGACCGAGCCGTAGGGGCGGCCGGGCGGCCAGGAAGTCGCCCGATCGATTCCCGGTCCGGCGCGCTCCGACGGCGTCGTCGGCCCTCGACGAGGACGGGTGGCGGTGGACTCCTTCGCGCACGATCTCCGGTATACGGTCCGCAAGCTTCTGCGGGCACCCATGTTCACGACGGTCGCGGTGCTCACGCTGGCCGTCGGCATCGGAAGCAACGCGGCGATCTTCAGCGTCGTCCACGGCGTGCTCCTCAAGCCGCTCCCGTTCGAGGATCCCGACGCGCTCGTGGGCATCTGGCACACGGCACCCGGACTCGGCTTCCCCGAGGTGAACCAGTCGCCGGCGCTGCACTTCACGTACGCCGCCGAGAGCCGGACCTTCGAGTCCGTCGGGATGTGGGACAACTCCTCCGCTTCGATCACGGGCGTGGACGAGCCCGAGGTCGTGCAGACGATGCGGGTCACCCACCAGACCCTGCCGATGCTGGGCGTGGACCCGAGCCTCGGACGTTACTTCACGCCTGAGGAGGACTCTCCCGACGGCGCACAGACGGTCCTGCTCGGGCACGGCTACTGGCGCGACCGCTACGGCGCCGACCCGTCCGTGCTCGGGCGCACAATCCTCGTAAACGGGGTGGCGCGGGAGATCATCGGGGTGATGCCGGAGAGCTTCCGCTTCCTCCGCTACGACCCGGCCCTCTACCTCCCCTTCCGCTTCGACGAAGGCGAGGTCTTCATGGGCAACTTCTCCTTCCAGGCGATCGGTCGCCTCCTCCCGG
>JANQME010000105.1 GCA_028280205.1 Longimicrobiales bacterium | reverse complement strand
GACGGAGGTCGCGCGAGCCGAGGGAAAGGCGGACGGTCACCGATTCGGCGCGTCGGTCCGGCGCGCCGGGGATCACGACGGGAACGGGACGTCCGAGGTCCTGGTCGGGCTCGATCGGACCTTCGAGGCGCCGGGATACGTGGTATCGCCCCGTACCGGAGAGACCCTCTTCGCGTTGCCCGCGAATCGTGGGACTCGCGCGTGGATCGGGGACACGGATGGCGACGGCGTGTCCGATTACCTCCAGGACCAGTGGGAGTACGCCGGCACCACAAGGGAGCCGGAGGTTCAGGTGGTCTCCGGCGCATCGCGACGCATTCTGTATCGCCTCGAGTACCCCGACGATTGGTCGTCTCACGCCTTCGCGATCCCCGCGGGGGACCTGGACGGGGACCGACATGCCGACTTCGTCCTGTGCGACATGGACTTCCATCCCGACATCACGCGACGAGAAGCGCACCAACTCGAGCTTGCCGAGTTGCTCGAGCTCGGGGCGACCGGTCGAGGAGGCTGTGGCGCGGCCGTCTTCTACTCCGGCAAGGAGGGCCGGGCGATCGTCGCCGCCATGGCCATCCCCGGCGAGGAGTACGGGTTCGCCAAGAGCGCCCTCGTGATCCACAGCCTTCCCGACGGAACGACGCGCTTGGTTGCGACGCTGGACTCTGGTCTGGTCGCGTTCGTTCTCCCCGGGCTCCAAGGCCGCTGAGTCTCGACAACGGAGGGTGGCCGCGAGACGCCGCAGTCTCCTCGTCATGGGGCTCCGCTCCCAGGCCGCGCTCTCGATGCGGCCTGATCATGTAGGCTGAGTTTCGTGAGCAAGGCAAGCCCGGCAGCGGAACTCGTCAGCGTGAGGGGGATCTGTGGCGTGGTAGCCCTGGTCCTGCTCCTGGCGGGGTTCGTCGTGCTCGTTGGGGCGGCGTTTCCCGAGATGGTGCGCGACCTCGAGGAGGGGAGGGTGCGCGCTGTCGGCTCGGGTCTTCGGTCTGGAGGAGCGTCCCAGTCAGCCTCGCCTCGGGAACATCGATCCGGAGTCGCCGCGGTGTCGGCCTACGGGGAGCTTCGAGAGGCCCGCTCCGATGTTCCGGTTGAGGCTGCAAGGCAGATCATCGCAGCGTTGGAGTATGATCATGCACTGGCTCCGGACTGTGGAACCGTGAGGCTGTATCTCTGGCTGGAACTGATAGAGGTGGGGCCGGAAGCGAAGCCCGCCATCGAGGACGCCATCGTGGCGGGGAGTCCCTTGCAGAAGCTCCTGGCGTCCGCCCGTGACGAGATCGATGGCAGGGAGCGCTAACGGGTCTTGTCAGCTAGGGGCACATCGGTCCGACGGTCAGGGTCCAGAAACCCCGGAGTCCGCTCGAGAGGGTGACCAGCAGAACACCGCCGCGCGGGAGCAGCTGGAACCGATGGTGGTCGCAGGGGTTCTCCGGGACTCCGTTCGGGAACCACGGTTCCAGCTCTTCGACTTCCCCGGGCCAGGCTCCGGTCTCTTCGTGATGGACTCGGGCGGCGAGCGCGACCCGTGAGAGGGCCATTCGCTCTTGGTGTCCGTGCAACCAGCTGACGTTCCACCGGAGTTGCGGGTTGAGCAACTCGGACTCCGGCTCCTGCACAAGCCCGCATGGCTCCTCGCCGGCCGTGACCCTCTCGAATGCGTGGAGCTGTTCGATCATCGATGCGGCTGCGGCGGACGAACTCGGCGGATCCAGATCGAATGTCGTCCAGGGGCCGTGCCCACCTTCGAGGGCAGATGCGAAGATCATCTCGGTCTCCAGGAGGGCCGCAGCCGCGACTTGTGTCATTCGCCCCTTGCGTACGGCGCGGGCCAAGCGTGGGTCGATGGCCTCTCGCAGGAGATCGGGCGCAACCAGGTGCTCCTCGACCAGGTACTGAAGGGCATGGGCGGCCTGGCTCTCTTGCATGCATGCGAGGATGGTGCCGTAGGTCGAGCCTCCGTCCGTCAGGAAGGCCAGATCGAAGGCCTGTGCAATGCGTGCGACAGCCAGCTCTGGTTCTTCGGAGCGTGCGGCACGAACAGCGCTGGCGCCGAGGAGGTTACCCCAGTGCCGGAAGTCGCTCAAGGAGAGGATCGTTGGACATGTGCTCGAAGACTCGCTCCCGCAAAACGGCGCAACGGGCCCGTTCGCGGCGAGGGCTTCCCTGGCACAAGGCGACGCGAGCAACTCGTCAAGGGCCTCGAGCGTCGGGCGTGCCGCGTTCAGATGGGCGTCGAGAATCGAGCTCTCTTCGGGCTTCCAGCTCCACGGCGCGCCCAAGGCGTCGAGAGGAAGCGCTGTCTCGGAGAACCCCAGGCGCTTGGGGAAGCGGAAGCCGGCTGCCGCCTCGGCGGCGGGACTGTTGGCGACGCGGATGCCGTCCAACTGCTCGAAGAAGTCCCGCACCTCGTCCGTGACGTGGGTGTCCGGGACCGGCAGCCGGTCGGCGGCCCGCAGGTCCGCCAGCCACTCGCGCGCCCGCCGCTCGGGGGTGCGGAGATCGCGCGAGGCGGCGAAGGCCACGAGCACGAGCAGGCCGCCCCACAGGGGTGCGGTGACGCGGATCGGGAAGGGCACCATGCCATGGGTCTCGGGCGAATCCGGCCCTGCCTTGAGGGAGCGCGAGCCCCGCGCTCCCCAGGCTGGAGAATTTCTCCGAGAAGCCTGTTCGCTCCCTCCGGCGCTTCCGTTGCTGACTCGGCGTGGCGGAGAGTTCCAATGGGGGGTCTACCCCGAGGGGGGGCTCGACGGTCTCACGCCGCCAGACACCGTACGTCCGCCCCGAGCGACGTCCGGACGGCCCGGCGCCTCCCGGGCCGCTACAATCGGGTTTCAAGCTCATGCGGCACCTCCTCAACCTCTCCCTGTGGCTGGTCGCGGCCTCGGTCGCGCGGGCCGAGGTGCACGTCATCATGCCGACGGACGCCTCGCCCTCCGGGATGGGGCCCCTCCAGGACGCGATCGACGCGGCGGCCGACGGCGACGTCATCGTGCTCTCGCACTGCAACTACGCGCCCTGCTTCACGGAGGGCCAGCCGGTCTTCTACGAGTACTCGACGACCCGCGCCGACACCTACGCGGGCATCCCCGTCCCCGACACGACCGTCATCGACGGCAAGTCCCTGACGATCGTCGGCGAGCTCGGGATCGACGCCGAGCCGGTCGTGGTCTCCGGCCCTCTGCTCGTGCTGGGCGTGGAGGGGAAGGTCGAGATCCGCAACGTCCTGTTCTCGGCGACGTCCTTCAAGCCGGCGATCCTCGGCGAGTACCAGAACGACCTCCACTACGTGCGCGTGCTCGACTCGACCGGGCACGTGCAGTTCGAGCGCTGCCGCTTCTGGCCGGGAGCGGGGTACTTCCAACCGAACGTGCCGCTACCCGCCGAGGGAGCGATCGAGTTGACGGGCGGGTCGGTGGACCTCGTCCTGAAGAAGTGCCTCGTCTACGCGCCGTCGGCCAGTCAGACGGGACTGCTCACACCGAAGGCGGCGCTCACGGTCGGGTCGGGGAGCCACCGCGTCGCGATCTACGACTCGGTCCTGGTCGGCGGAGCGGGGACGGGCACCCCCGGCGGCGAACCGGGCGGCGCCCACGGCATCCACCTGCGCGGGCGCAGCGAGCTGAGCCTCTTCGGCTCGAGCGTCTCGGGGGGCGTGACGTTCCCCTGGGGCGCGCCTTCGCCCACGCCCGGCGGAGACGCGATCCGACTCGAGGACGACTCCACCGCCGTGCTGGTCGCGACCGAGCTCGTGCCCGGATCGGGCAGCTCGCCCAGCCCCGAGCTCGTCGGCGCTCCGGTGCACCCGCCCGAGGCGGCGACCGCCGTCGACGCGAGCGTCTACCAGTTCCGACTCCAGTCGCCGCGCGGCGGCTTCATCGAGGCGGGCGTGCCCGTGAAGGTCGTGGCGATCGAGGACGCGGAGGAGCCCTTGGAGAGCCAGCCGATCGTGCTGTTGTTCTCGCGCGCCGGTGGCTGGACCCCGGGGCCGGAAGCCTGGCTCGGCATCTTGCACGCGCCGTCGGCCGCCGACCTCTGGATCCGCGCGGGCGTCATGGAGGACGGCAAGTTCGTCGGCGTCTTCCCGTCCCCGCCGGAGGACGCCGGGAGCTTCGTGCTGCACGCTCAGGCCTTCCTCCCGCGCACGCGATCCGGTCGGCCGGCGCTGTCGGAGCCGTCGTTCCTTGTCTGGCTCCCCGAAGGCGTCGCCTACTGACGGCCCGCGCTCCGCCGGCGGGGCACGTTCGGGAACCGTCGGAACCGGTCCGGGGCTGGATCCGAGGCGCGCCGGAGCCCGAGAGAGGACGGTCGGGAAACGCCTGGCGCGAGCCTGTGACGCGGGTTCCTTGAAGCCCCGTCGCGCACCCTCCAGACTCGGGACGAACCATGATCCTCACACGCAAGATCGGCAAAGTCCTGCGCGGCAAGGCCACGCCCTTCCAACTCGTCGCCGCGACGGTCCTCGGGGCCGCGCTGGGGTTCGCGCCCTCGATCACGATCGCTCCGGCGCTGTACGCCCTGCTGATCGCCGCGCTGCTCTTCGTCAACGCGAACCTCGGGCTGGCGCTGGTCACGGCGGCGCTCGCGAAGGTCGCCTCGTGGGCGCTCGCGCCGGTGGCGTTCCGCATCGGGCAGTTCCTGCTCGACGGGCCGACGGAGGGGCTGGCGGAGGCCCTGGTCAACGCGCCGATCCTGGCGTGGTGCGGGTTCTCCTACTACGCGGTCACCGGCGGGCAGGTCCTCGCCCTCCTCTTCGGCGGCGTCTTCGGTCTGCTGGTCGTGCGCACGGTGACGTCCTTCCGCCGCCGCATGCTCGCCGCGCGCGACGAGCCGTCGCGACTGCGCGAGCTCGGGCAGCGACGCTGGGCGCGCACGACGATGTGGCTCTTCTTC
>JANQME010000101.1 GCA_028280205.1 Longimicrobiales bacterium | reverse complement strand
CCTACCCCGGCGTCCAGCTCGCCTCGTGGGCGGTCGATCTGTCCGACCCCGGCGGGGCCGAGGCGCTGGCGCGCGCGCTGCGGGACGGCGATCCGCCCGTGGTCGGTCGGATCGTCGAGGAGGCGGTCCGCCTCGACGTGCGTACGGTCCACCCCGACGAGGAGACCGCGCTCGTGCGGGTCGTGACGGCGTGCGCGTCGGGCGGGGACGAAGCGTCGTGAGCCGGCCCGCGGCCTTCCTCGACCGCGACGGGACGATCCTCACGGAGCGGGTGTACGTGGCGGATGCCGCCGACGTGGTGCTCCTGCCGGGCACCGTGCCGGCGATGGAGGCGCTCCGGGCCGCGGGCCTGGCCATCGTCGTGGTCACGAACCAGTCGGGCATCGAGAAGGGGCTGTACTCGCTCCCGCAGTACCGGGCGGTCGCCCGGCGGGTCGACGAGCTACTCGCGGCCGAGGGCTTCCGGTTGGACGCGACCTACTTCTGCCCGCACCATCCGGACGAGAGCGGGCCGTGCGACTGCCGCAAGCCGGGCACCGGGATGCACCGGCGGGCGGCCGAGACCCTCGATCTCGATCTCGCCAGGTCGTTCTACGTCGGTGACAAGGTGAAGGACATGCTGCCGGCCGCGGAGTTGGGCGGGCAGGGGATCCTGGTGCGCACCGGCTTCGGCACCGAGTCGGAGCCTTCGGTGGACGACGACGTGTGGGTCGTCGACGACCTCCGGGCCGCCGCCGAGCGCATCGTGGAGGTGATGGGGTCCGCCGTTCGTTGACCCTCTTTTCGGGGTCGGGTTAGCTTTCATCTCCAGCTTGGATCGATCTTCAGGAGGTACCGACGACATGGTCACGATGACGACCACGGCGACGGAGAAGGTGCAGGACTTCATCACGGAGCACGGTGTCGACTCAGGCGGTCTGCGAGTCGCCGTCCTTCCCGGCGGATGCTCCGGATTTCAGTACGGTCTCAATATCGAAGACGGCCCGGAATCCGACGACGAGGTGCTCGAGCTGAGCGGTGTGCGGGTCTTCATCGACCCCTTCAGCGCCCAGTACCTGGAGGGTGTCGAGATCGACTACGTCAGCTCGATGATGGGCCAGGGCTTCACCTTCCGGAATCCGAACGCTTCGGGCGGCTGCGGCTGCGGCAGCTCCTTCACCGTCTGAATCGACCGTCTCTTCACAACCTGACGCGCCCTCGGGACGGATCGATTGAAGATCCGCACCTTCACCGGTGGCGGGTTCGGCGAAAACGCGTACCTGGCGGCGTGTGAGACTTCGGACGCCTGCGTGGCGGTCGACCCCGGCTCCGGCGCGGGGGCGCTCGTCGAGGCCATCTCGGCCGATGGCCTCGACCTTCACGCCGTTCTTCTGACGCACGCACACCTCGACCACATCGAGGGCGTGGGAACCGTGCGGGCCTTCGCGCCCGACGTGCCGATCTGGCTCCATCCTGCGGACTCCGGGCTCTACCGGGGCGTGCAGCAGCAGGCCGCCATGTTCGGCTTGAGCGCGGCGTCGCAGCCCGAGCCCACGGACGAGATCGTGCCCGGCGAGCCTTTCATCTTCGGCGATGCACGCTTCGAGGTCCGCTTCACCCCGGGGCACGCCCCCGGGCACGTCGTCTTCGTCTCGGAGCCGGACGGGTTGGCGCTCGTGGGCGACGTCGTCTTCCAGGGCTCGATCGGTCGGACGGACCTGCCGGGCGGTGACCTGCGCACGCTGATGACGTCGATCCGCGAGCAGATCCTCACCCTCCCGGACTCGACCGTGCTCTACCCCGGGCACGGACCGGCGACCACGGTCGGGGTGGAGCGCGTGGGCAATCCGTTCCTGGCTCCGCACTACGGTGGGGAGCTGGCGTGACCGATCCCCTCCCCGGTTCGGCCGGGGATCGATCCCCGCTCGCCGTTGCCGTCTTCGCTTCGGGGGGCGGAACGAACCTCCAGGCCCTGCTCGACCATCCGGCTCGGGAGGGGGAGGGGGATGTCCGGGCGCTGTGGCGGGTCCGACTCCTCGTGATGAACCGCGAGGCCGATGCCGCCCGCCGGGCACGCGAGGCGGACGTCCCGGTGCGCATCGTTCCCACGACCGGGCGTTCGGCGGACGAGGTCGCGGCCGAGACGCTCGCGCTCCTCGACGACTACCGGATCGACGTGGTTCTCCTCGCCGGCTACCTCAGGCTCCTCCCGGCGGAGGTCGTGTCCCGGTACCGCGGACGGATCCTGAACATCCACCCGGCGCTCCTCCCCGACTTCGGCGGGAAGGGGATGTACGGCCAACGCGTCCACGAAGCCGTGGTGGAGGCGGGCGTCCCGGAGAGCGGGGCGACCGTCCACTTCGTCACCGAGGCGTACGACGAAGGGGACATTCTGGCTCAGGGGCGCGTCGCCGTCCGTCCGGGCGACTCCGCCGAGTCGCTCGCGGCACGCGTTCTGGAGCTCGAGCACCGGCTCTATCCGCGGGCCGTCGACCACCTGTGTGCCGCGCTGCGGGAAAGCCGAACGCCGGGGCGCATGTCCGATGTCACCTCACCCACCCTCGCAGAGGAAGAAGCATGAAGCGCGCGCTGCTCAGCGTGTCCGACAAGTCGGGAATCGTCGACCTCGGCCGGGCGCTCGCCGAGCGCGGTTGGGAGCTCCTCTCCACGGGCGGCACGGCGCGCACACTGCGGGACGCCGGGCTCTCGGTCACACCCGTGTCCGAGGTCACGGGACACCCCGAGATAATGGATGGCCGCGTGAAGACGCTGCACCCGGCGGTTCATGCCGGGCTGCTCGCGCGCCGCGACCACGAGGACGACATGGAGGCGCTCGCCGAACACGGCTACGCGGCCATCGACCTGGTGGCGGTGAACCTCTATCCGTTCCGTGAGACGATCGCGTCGGGCGACGTCGCCGTGGGCGCCGCGATGGAGAAGGTGGACATCGGCGGCCCCACGATGATCCGGGCAGCCGCCAAGTCGCATCGAGACGTCTGGGTCGTCGTGGATCCGGCCGACTACGACGCTGTGCTGGCCGCGCTCGACGGAGCTCCCGGCAGTGGCAACGGTGGAGGCGTCCCGATCGACGAGCCCACGCTCCGTCGCCGCCTCGCCGCCAAGGTCTTCCGGCACGTGAGCGCGTACGACGCCGCCGTGGCCGAGTACCTCGGGATGCGGGACGACTCGGTGCGGGAGGAGATGCCCGAGCGCATCGAGGCTTCCCTGGGTCGCGTGCAGACGCTGCGCTACGGCGAGAACCCGGACCAGCGCGCGGCGTTCTACGCACCCGAGCCTCCGACGGGCATCTCCGCGCTGGAACAACACCACGGCAAGGAGCTGTCGTACAACAACATTCTCGATCTGGACGGGGCCCTGCTCAGCCTCTCGCCCTTCGCCCACTCGCCCCACCCGGCCGTGGCGATCATCAAGCACACGACTCCGTGCGGCCTCGGTGTGGGGGAGACGCTCGCGGAGGCGTACGGCCGTGCGCTCGCCACCGATCCGGTGAGCGCCTTCGGCTCGGTCATCGCGGTGAATCGGCCCGTGGACGACGAGGCTGCGGAGCTGATGGCGGGGCTGTTCATCGAGTGTCTCGTGGCGCCCGGGTATTCGGACGGAGCGATGGCCAGGCTGACCGAGAAGAAGAACGTCCGGATCCTGACCTTCCCCGACGACGCAGGCGACGATGCGGGCACGGCCGCGTTCCTCGCCGCGCACGGCCGCGTGCCCCAGCCGCTCGCCTTGCGCTCGGTCTACGGGGGCATGCTCGCGCAGACGCCGCCCATCCCGTCCGACTACGGCGCCTCCGACGATTCGTGGACCGTTCCCACGAAGCGGTCCCCGACGGAGGCGGAGTGGGACGATCTGCGCTTCGCGTGGGCCGCGATCTTCGGCGTGAAGTCGAACGCGATCCTGCTCGCGAAGGACGGAGGCGTCCTGGGGATCGGGGCTGGCCAGATGAGTCGGGTCGACTCCTCGAAGATCGCGGTGCGCAAGGCCGGCGACGCCAACCTCGGCCTCGAGGGCTCGGTGCTGGCCTCGGACGCCTTCTTCCCCTTCCGCGACGGCGTCGACGCCGCGGCCGAAGCGGGCGTGCGGGCGTTGATCCAGCCGGGAGGCTCGCGGCGGGACGACGAGGTGATCGCGGCGGCCGACGAGCACGGGATGGCG
>JANQME010000098.1 GCA_028280205.1 Longimicrobiales bacterium | reverse complement strand
CCGCCTGGACAGCGCTGGGGCTGGGGCTCGCCGTGCTGCTCGGCGGCGGTCCGGCCGCGGCGCTGCTGACCGATCTCGAGCCGGTCCGGGCGGTCGCCGAGCGCTATCTGCCCCTGACGGCGCTGTATGTCTGTCTCTCGTTCGCGGCGTTCCAGCTCGACGGGATCTTCATCGGCGCCACGGCGACCCGCGACATGAGGAACGCGAGCGTCGTCTCCTGCCTGGGCTTCGTCGGGCTGTCCCTCGCGCTCGTCCCGCGCTGGTCGAACCTCGGGCTGTGGATCGCCTTCGTCGCGTACGTCACGGCCCGCGCCATCGCGCTGGGGGTCCGCTACCCCGAGCTCCGCAGGTCGGTCGGTGCGGCTTGAGCTGCACCGTCGCACGCCGCGCCGCACGGACCGTCAGGGGCACGGCCCCGGATACGAAGCACCCCGCTTGCCGCCCGGCAGAACGGCCTCGAAGTTGGCGCGCGACGACAGCCCGGGACCGCAGGGAGACGACGGTGAAGACGGACATCGAGATCGCGCAGGAGGCCGAGCTCCGGCCGATTCAGGAGATCGCCGAGCGGATGGGGCTGGACGGGGACGACATCGTCCCCTACGGCCATCACAAGGCGAAGATCCCGGTCGATGTCGCCGAAGCGAAAGGCTCGTCGCCCGGCCGCCTGGTGCTCGTGACCGGGATCAGCCCGACCCCGGCGGGCGAAGGGAAGTCGACCACCTCGGTGGGCCTCGCGGACGCGCTCGCCCTGCGCGGGCGCAACCCGGTGCTCTGCCTGCGCGAGCCGAGCCTCGGGCCGGTCTTCGGGATCAAGGGCGGGGCCGCCGGCGGCGGCCTCAGCCAGGTCGTGCCCATGGAGGACATCAACCTGCACTTCACCGGCGACTTCCACGCCATCAGCTCGGCCCACGCCCTGCTCTCCGCCGTCCTGGACAACCACCTCTACCGCCCGAACGCCGCCGGGCTGGACCCCACGCGCATCACCTGGCCCCGCGCGGTGGACATGAACGATCGGGCGCTGCGCAGCGTGGTCGTCGGCCTGGGCGGGCGTACCGGAGGTGTCCCCCGCCAGGACGGCTTCGTCATCACGGCGGCCTCCGAGATCATGGCGATCTTCTGCCTCGCCGACGGGCTCGACGACCTGAAGGAGCGGCTGGACCGCATCATCGTCGGCTCGACCCGGGACGGCGAGCCGATCCGGGCGGGCAGCCTCGGCGTCTCGGGCGCGATGGCCGTCCTGCTGCGCGATGCGATGAACCCGAATCTCGTACAGACGCTCGGAGGCACGCCGGCGCTCGTGCACGGTGGTCCATTCGCGAACATCGCACACGGATGCAACTCGCTCGCCGCGACGCGAGCCGGCCTCCGGCTCGGAGACGTGGTTGTCACCGAGGCGGGCTTCGGCGCCGACCTGGGTGCCGAGAAGTTCTTCGACATCAAGTGCCGCGCCGGGGGGCTGAACCCCGAGGCGGCGGTGATCGTGGCCACCGTCCGCGCGCTCAAGATGAACGGCGGGGTCGCCCGCTCCGACCTGGGGCCGGAGAACGTCGACGCGGTGGGTGCGGGCGCGGTCAACCTGCAGGGCCACATCGAGAACGTCCGCAAGTTCGGCGTGCCTCCGATCGTCGCCCTCAACCTCTTCGCCACGGACACGGAGGCGGAGATCGCCGCCGTTCGGGCCGCCTGCGACGAGCTGGGTGCACAGATGGTCGTGGCCGACCCCTGGGGAGGAGGAGGCGAGGGATGTCTCGACCTCGCCGACGCGGTCTGGAACGCTATGGAAGCGGGTGAGGCGTCGTATCGTCCGCTCTACCCTTCGGACACCGGCCTCGTCGAGAAGCTCGAAACGGTCGCGCAGGAGATCTACGGCGCGGACGGGGTGGACCTGGAGCCGAGCGCCGCGAAGGAGATCGAGGCGCTCGAAGCCGCGGGCCTCCGCGACGTGCCCGTCTGCATCGCCAAGACCCAGTACTCCTTCTCGGACGATCCCACGAAGCTCGGACGGCCGCGGGGGTTCCGGATCTCGGTGCGGGAGGTGACGCCTTCGGCCGGCGCGGGCTTCGTGGTGGCGAAGACCGGGAGCATCATGACGATGCCGGGTCTGGGCGCGGAGCCGTCCGCGCTCCGCGTGGACATCCGGGACGGAACGGTCACCGGCCTCTTCTGAGGAGACGGACGACGACGGCCCGGTATTGCGGGACTCCGCCTCCCCCGTTGAGCTCTCCCCAGCGGCGGCCCGCCGTACTTGGCACCCGAACCTCGCTTCGGACATCTTGGGCACGATGACCGACGAAACCGAGCGAACCGACGAGCCTCCGGTGAGCCCGATCCCGGCACCGGGCGGCCGGTGATCGGAGCCGGCCTCAGACGCCTGCTCGGGGGCGTCCTCCTCGTCCTCTCCTTCACGCCGCTGTACCTCCTCCTCGACGCCGAGGACGACGCGCTCCGGCGGGCCAGTGTCGACGTGGCCGGCTCGACGCTGGGACTCGTCCATGCGGGTACGCTGCTCGTGCTCCTCCTCGGCGTGCTCCTCGCCCTGTTCGTACCGCCCGCCCGTGTCCTGCCGACGCTGGAGCGGGTGGGCCGACGGCTCGAGTCGGTCCGGGTGGGGACGTGGGCGGCAGGGGTCGCGCTCCTGGCGGCAGGGCTGGCCTCGGCCATCAACCTCGTGCTCTTCCGAGGGCTGTACACGAACATCGACGAGATCGCGTCGTTCATTCAGGCGCGCTACTTCGCCGCAGGCCGGCTCGCCGGACCGCTTCCCGTCTCGCCGGAGGGGTGGCTGGTTCCGAACATGCTGACGGTCGACGCCGGGTGGGTGTCGCAATTCCCGCCGTCGCACCTGGCGCTGCTCGCCGCGGGCGAGGCGACCGGGATCCCCGTGCTCGTCGGCCCCCTCCTCTTCGCGATGCTCGCCGCGCTCGCGACGCTCTGCGCGGCCCGACTCCTGCCCGCGCACGGACGGGTGGTGCGCCTCACCGGGCTCCTCGTCGCCGTGAGCCCCTTCCTCGTTCTCCTCGGTGCCGGCGGGTGGAGCCACGCCAGCGCCGGTGCCTTCCTCTGGCTCGCCCTGTACGCCGCGCTGCGCGCACGAGACGGCCACGCGGGGTGGTCCATCCTCGCGGGGGCGTCGATCGGGGTCGCCGTCTGTTCCCGCCCGTGGATCTCCCTCCTCCTCGGCACGCTGGGGACGCTCGCGGTCTGGATCGGGCACGCGGCCCGGCGGGACGAAGCGGTGGTGATGGACGACGCGACGAGCGGGCAGGCTGCGGGTGCGGCTTCTAAGCCACTCGACGGACGAGCGGGGTGGCTCGCTCGCCGCTGTGTGGGCACGGTGGCGGGCGGCCTTCCGTTCGCGATCCTTCTGGGCGCGTACAACCGCGCCCTCTTCGGCTCCGCCGGCACCCTGGGCTACCTCGCGGCCTTCGGCGAACGCCATGGACTCGGCTTCCACCAGGATCCGTGGGGGAACGCGTACACCCCGCTCGACGCGCTCGCGCTCACGTCGGGCGACGTGATCGTCTTCGGCACGCAGCTCCTCGAGACGCCCGTCCCGCTCGGTGCCGTTCTGGGCGGCTGGCTCCTGGTGATCTCGCGCATGTCCGCGGGGGCACGGATCCTCGTCGCGTGGGCGCTGCTCCCGGTGGCCGGCAACGCGGTGTACTGGTTCCACAGCACGAGGATGATGTACGAGGCGGCACCCGCGTGGATCGCGCTCGGGCTGCTGGCGGTCGCCCCACTCTTTCGCCCCTCCCCGTCACCACCCCTACCGCCACCCCCGTCGGCCCGCCCCCGACTCGACCCGCGCGGCGTCGGGCTGTGGGCCACCGTCGCGTCGGTGGCGATGGCGGTCGGGCTCAACGCCCCCCAGCGGATCGGCGGCGGCGCCGGGGAGGACGACGGCCTGGCGCGGCCCACCGTGCCGCAGCCGCCGGAGGGCGGGCCGGCGCTGGTCTTCATCCACACTTCGTGGAACGAGCGCCTGAGCGCCCGGCTTCAGGGCGCCGGTGGAATGCGTCAGGACTCGGTGATCAGCCTCCTGCGCCGCAACACCAACTGCGAGCTCGACGCGTACACCCGCGCTCGGGCCGAGCGGGCCGGCGGCCCCGACGTATCCCTGCCCGCGATCGATCTGCGGCAGCAGGCCGGCACGCCCGCCGACGTCGTGCGTCGTGCAGTCGCCGACGGCGCCACGCTGCGCACCCGGGAAGGAGAGCGCTTCGGGCCCGAGTGCCAGCGTGAGCTGAGCGCCGACCGCTTCGGAGCCGTGGCACTCGCTCCGCTTCTGTGGCAGGGTGATCTCCCGGGCATCGAGCGGGGAGAACCGCTCTTCGTGCGCGACCTGGGCCCCGCGTGGAACCAGCGCCTGGTGCGCCACTACGCCGACCGCACGCCCTGGGTCTTCGTGCCCAAGACCGCCGGAGCCCCGCCCGAGCTCGTTCCGTACGAGGAGGCGATGCGCGTCCTCTGGGGCGGCTGATCCCTCGAAACGCACGCAACACTCGTGCGCCGCGACGGCGTGCACCGTCCGGGACCAAGAGGGCAGTCGTACCTCCCGCAGAGTTGACACACCGCATCGATACATTACTATCTGTTTATATAGTTGAACTGGACGCCCCGGCGATCGTCCCCTGTGGAGAAATTCCATGCCCCGCCCCCTCTCCCCCGAGATCCTCGACCAGATCGCAGGACGCTTCCGGGTCCTCGCCGAGCCGGCGCGACTGCGCATCCTGTACTCCTTGATGGGCGGTGAGCGCTCCGTGACGGAGCTCGTCGAGGAGACGGGCCTCAGCCAGGCGAACGTCTCGAAGCACCTCGGGCTCCTACGGCGCGCACGCTTCGTCGATCGTCGCAAGGAGGGGCTGTACGCCTTCTACCACGTCAGCGACCCGAGTGTGGAGACGCTCTGCGAGATCATGTGCGGCCGACTCGAGGCACAGCTCGCCGAGCAGGTCGCCCTCCTCGAGGCCGTGAGCTGACCCTCCGGCGCCACCGGATCCTCGTCCTGTCCCTCCGCGACCCCGTCCCTCTCCGACCCTGCCCACCCCACCCATCCCGACCGAGATGATCGACTTCCTCACCCGCCCGTGGCCGTGGTACGTCGCCGGCCCGCTCATCGGACTCACCGTCCCGCTCGTGTACCTCTACGCGGGACGCAAGTGGGGCGTCTCCTCCACCTTCCGCGACGTGTGCGCGGCGACCTTCCCGCGCGATCTGGACTACTTCGACTACTCGTGGCGCGGACGCGGCACGTGGCGCCTGACGATGGCCGTCGGCCTCGTGATCGGTGGTTTCCTCGCTGCCGCGACCGGTCCCACCGACGTCGCGATCTCGTCCGCCACGCACGCCGATCTGGCCGCGCTCGGGCTCACCGACTTCTCCGGTCTGGTTCCGGCCGAGCTCTTCTCGTGGAGGGCGCTGACCACCCTTCCGGGCTTCCTGCTCGTGGTCGTGGGGGGATTCCTCGTCGGCTTCGGCACCCGCTACGCCAACGGGTGCACCTCGGGGCACGCCATCTCGGGGCTCTCCGCGCTCCGCCTCACCTCGCTCGTGGCGGTCGTCGGCTTCTTCGTCGGCGGGCTGATCTCCACGCATCTCCTTCTGCCCGTCATCCTCGGCGGAGGCTCCTGATGAACCCCGACACGAAGCGGCGCGGCGACGCCGGCTCGACGGTGCGCCCGGACACGAGCATACGGTCCGAAGGTGCGAGCACGAGCGCGGATCCGGGCGGAGCGTCGGGCACCCGCCCCGAGCGCCTCTGGCCCTACCTCCTGCTCGGCATCGCCCTCGGCGTCGTCTTCACGCGGGCGGAAGTCGTCTCCTGGTTCCGCATCCAGGAGATGTTCCGCTTCCAGGCGTTCCACATGTACGGGATCATCGGCTCGGCCGTGGTGGTCGCCGCGATCGGCGTGCAGCTCATCCGGCGCCTCGGGGTACGCTCGCTGACCCGCGCCCCGATGCAGATCCCCGGCGACACCTTCCGTCTCCCGGGCTGGCAGTACTGGCTCGGCGGAACGGCCTTCGGACTCGGCTGGGGCCTCCTCGGCGCCTGCCCCGGACCGATCTACGTCCTCTTCGGGAGCGGCGTGACCGTCATGGCCGTCGCCTTCCTCTCCGCCCTGGTCGGCGTCTGGACGTACGGCGCCCTCCGCGACCGGCTTCCGCATACCTGAACGCGCAGGAGTCTCTCATGTTCTTTCGTCAGATCTTCGATCCGGCGCTCGCGCAGTACGCGTACCTCGTAGGGTGTCAGCGCACCGGTGAGGCGCTCGTGATCGACCCCGAGCGAGACATCGATCGCTACGTCGAGGTCGCGGCCGAAGAAGGGCTGCGCATCGTGGCCGCCACCGAGACGCACATCCACGCCGACTTCCTCTCCGGCCTCCCGGAGTTCGCGGAGCAGCACGGCACGAAGCTGTACGTGTCGGACGAGGGCGACGCCGACTGGAAGTACGCCTGGGCGAAGGACTCGGAGTACGACGTCACCTTCCTCACGGACGGGGACGACTTCCGTATCGGCAACATCCGCATCCAGGCGATCCACACGCCCGGGCACACGCCCGAGCACCTCGCCTTCCTGGTCACGGACGAGGGCGGCGGAGCGACCGAGCCGATGGGCATCGTGTCCGGCGACTTCGTCTTCGTCGGCGACCTGGGTCGTCCGGACCTGCTCGAGACGGCCGCGGGTGTCGCGGGCGCCCGGGAGCCCTCGGCGCGCCGGCTGTATGCGTCGGCCCAACGCTTCCTGCAGCTCGATGACCACCTCCAGGTCTGGCCCGGACACGGTGCGGGCAGCGCATGCGGCAAGGCGCTCGGTTCGATCCCACAGTCGACCGTGGGCTACGAGCGCCGCCACAACGCGTCGCTCGCCTTCCGTGACGAGGCGGGCTTCGTCACCGCCATCCTCGACGGTCAGCCCGAGCCGCCGCTCTACTTCGCGCGCATGAAGGATCTCAACAGAAATGGTGTGCCGATCCTGGGAGATCTCCCGACGCCGAAGCGGTACGGCGCCCGAGAGGTGGCCGAACTCGGCGCACACTCCGACGCCGTCGTCGTCGACACCCGGTCCGACCGCCAGGCCTTCGCGGCCCGGCACCTGCCCGGCTCACTGCACGCTCCCCTCGGAATCAACTTCCCGATGATCGTGGGCTCGTATGTGGACCCGGCAGACCGGATCTACCTCGTCGTAGCCGAGCACGAAGTCGAGGACGCCGTCCGCGCACTCATCCGCATCGGGTACGACAACCTCGCGGGCTTCACCCCACCCTCGACGCTTGTGGAGGACGAGGCGGCCACGGGCACACTCGAGCGCATCGAATTCGCGGAGCTCGAGCGTGAGGTCGACACGGATCGATCCACGGTGCTCGACGTACGCGGCGCTTCCGAGTACGCCGCCGGTCACCTGCCCGGCGCGATCAACATCGCGCACACGCGGTTGGCGAAGCGACTCGACGAGGTCCCCCGCGACCGGCCCGTGCTCGCCTACTGCCGGAGCGGGAACCGGGCCGCGGCGGCTTCCGCGCTCCTGGCTCGGGAGGGGTACGACGTGACGCTCGTCGACGGTTCGTTCGAGTCTTGGCCGGGCAACGCACGCCGACCGGAGGCGGCAGGGGCCGCGTGAGACCAGGGGCGAGCAGCGGGAGCCTCACCGGGGCGGCACCGTCTCGGCACCGCGACCGACTGCGGCGCATCCCGCTCTTCCACAGCCTCGAGGGTTACGACCGGAGCGCCC
>JANQME010000042.1 GCA_028280205.1 Longimicrobiales bacterium | reverse complement strand
GTGACTGGGCCGACGGTTCCGTGCTCTGGGCGTACCTGATCCAAGGCACGACCTCGGGTACGGATCTCGTCCTGATTCCGGTTCTCGACGTCACCGCCCCCGGTGTCCTCGTTCCCCTCGTCCTGAACAGCGGCTTCGATTCCCCCGGCGGGGACTGCGCGCCCCCCGGGTACATCTCCGGCTGGATCATCACCGAGACCTTCTTCGACACCGACGGAAACGCGGTTCCGCTGCTGCAGGCCACCGATCCGACTGCGGGCGACTACTTCAACTGCGACGGTTCCTTCGATTGGTCCTTCACGCACTTCTACGCCGGCAATGCGGAGAGCACCGCGGGCGTCGGGGGCGGTCAGAGCGCCACGCAGCCGAACCCGAACACCTGTGGCGGCGCCGGTTCGGCGACGTTCCAGTGGTTCGGTTCGACGGACGGCGTCGGCCCGCTCGGCGACGGTGGTGAGAACGCCGGTCCGATGTCGCAGACCAACGACGGCGTTCCCTTCTCCGGTCTCACGGTTCCCGGAGACCGCTCGATCTACTGCGGCCTTCAGGCCGGAGGCGTCGTGCCCTCGGGCCCGATTCCGGAGTCGCAGGACGGCAGCGCCGAGCTCGCCTGGTTCACCCAGGGCATGCAGCTCAACCTCGCTGTCGACACCCGCTACCCCGTCATCGGCGTGATCGAGCCGCAGACCAGCACCGCCGGCCTCTCGACCCCGTTCGGTTGGGATACCTCGACGGGTGCGCCCGCCACGACCCCCGGTGGTGGCTTCATGACCACCGGCGGCGTCATGTACAACCAGAGCGCCGACTCCAACGGCCTCAGCTTCGGTGCGTTGGGTCTCAACGTCATCCCCGACGCTCCGGTCCTTCCCGTCGACACGGGCGCTTGCCTGACGATCCTCGGTGCGGACTTCGGTCTCGGGTTCGCCGAGCCGTTCTTCACGGTCTTCAACACGACCGCCGGCCTCGGCGGCGGGTTCGCGAGCGCCGGAGGCGAGACCTCCTACACCTCGCCGAGCTTCCCGCTCGGCTTCCTCACCACGGCCGCGGCCTTCCCGCTCCTGCTCGGCTTCGACTGCGCCTGGCAGGGCTGGGAGTACGACGCGTCGGCCGGTGGGTTCGTCGAGTCCTCGAACGTCGTTCGTCAGGCCATCCGCCCGAACACGAACGTCCAGTAGGACCCGGCGCTCTTTCCCAAGGGGGGGCTCCTCTGCTGTCAGGGGGGGCCTCCCGTTCGCTTCTGCCTTCGGGAGCTGTCACCGCGATCGGACAGAAAGAGAGGCCGAATCGGCCCTCTCGGGGCCCAGAACACGGATTCCGGCAATTATTGCGGGTGTCTCTGCCCAGGTCGCGCCGCCGACCGGAACGGAACCCTGCCGGGCCCCCATCCGTCCGACCAGGGTCTCCGACACCGCCCCGAGAGAGGCGAGACCGGGTCCGCTCCAATGGACCCGGGGTCGCATCCCCGCTCGAGGCGAATCGGGGTATGATTCTTTGATACGCCCTGGCCCGAAGCACTCATCGCAAACGGTCCAGACAGCGCCCTCGCTGCCGGCAAGGTACTCCCTTGCCGACTTTCCGAGGGCGCAGTACTCTTTCGACTGCCGGCCCTGTCAGACTCTCAAGAGGTAATCCTTCATCATGAAATTGCTGCGTTTCGCGGCGGCTGCGGCCGCCTTGCCCTGGCTTGCCGGGGCGACCTTTGGTCAACAAGACCTCAACCGCGTCCAACTGGACAACGGTGGCGACATCCTCTGGTTCATCAACGACCCGTACGTCGGTAGCGATCCCGGCAACGGAAACTTCGGTGGTGACTACTACTGGAAGGTGTTCCCGGGCGCTGCCCTCCAGCGCTGCTCCGGCGCCGACACCCTCTGGGGCGTCCAGTTCAGCCTGTTCGACGACGACTGGACCGACGGTTCGGTCCTCTGGTCGTACCTGATCCAAGGCGCGACCTCGGGCACGGACCTCGTCCTCGCCCCGGTCCTCGACGTCACCGCCCCCGGTGTCCTCGTTCCCATCGCGCTGAACAGCGGCTTCGGAGCCCCCGGCGGCGGCGACTGCCCGCCCCCCGGCTACGTTTCCGGCTGGATCATCACCGAGACGTTCTTCGACACCGACGGTAACGCGGTGCCGCTGCTCCAGGCCACCGATCCGGCCGCCGGCGACTACTTCGCCTGCGACGGCTCCGTCGACTGGACCTTCACGCACTTCTACCCGGGCAACGCGGAAAGCACCGCGGGCGTCGGTGGCGGTCAAAGCCCCACGCAGCCGAACCCGAACGCTTGTGGCGGCGCTGGCTCGTCGACCTTCCAGTGGCTCGGTTCGACGGACGGCGTTGGCCCGTTCGGCGACGGCGGTGAGAACGCCGGTCCGATGTCCCAGACGAACGACGGCAACCCGTTCTCCGGCCTCACGGTTCCGGGCGACCGCTCGATCTACTGCGGCCTTCAGGCCGGTGGCGTCACGCCCTCGGGCTCCATTCCGGAGTCGCAGGACGGTGGTGCTGAGCTTGCTTGGTTCACCCAAGGCATGCAGCTCAACCTCGCGGTCGACACCCGCTACCCGGTCGTCGGCGTGATCGCGCCCCAGACCAGCACGGCTGGCCTTTCGACCCCGTTCGGTTGGGACACCTCCACGGGTGCTCCGGCGGTGACCCCGGGTGGTGGCTTCATGACCACCGGCGGCATCATGTACAACCAGAGCGCCGACTCGAACGGCCTCAGCTTCGGTGCGTTGGGTCTCAACATCATCCCCGACGGCCCGTTCCTTCCCGTCGACGCCAGCGCTTGCCTGACGATCCTCGGTGCGGACTTCGGCCTCGGCTTCGCTGAGCCGTTCTTCACGGTCTTCAACACGACCGCCGGCCTCGGCGGCGGGTTCGCGAGCGCCGGAGGCGAGACCTCCTACACCTCGCCGAACTTCCCGCTCGGCTTCCTCACCACGGCTGCGGCCTTCCCGC
Source organism: Longimicrobiales bacterium (assembly GCA_028280205.1). Lineage (GTDB taxonomy): Bacteria > Gemmatimonadota > Gemmatimonadetes > Longimicrobiales > Gaopeijiaceae > UBA2589. Next base: position 8,110 of record JANQME010000042.1, on the reverse strand, counting down.
TCCTTCTCGGCTTCGACTGCGCTTGGCAGGGCTGGGAATACGACGCGTCGGCCGGTCTGTTCGTCGAGTCCTCGAACGTGATTCGTCAGGCGATCCGCCCGAACACGAACGTCCAGTAGGACCTGATAATCCTTTCAGGGAGGCTCCTCTGCTAACAGAGGGGCCTCCCTTTCGTTTAACGTGGTGACAACTCCCTCGGGCCTGTCCGAGGACGCAAAGGAACACGACGGATGAAGGCCGGACTCGGATTGGTGGTGGTGGTGGCGCTCGGCGTCATCGGGTACTTCGTCATGGGAGGCCAGGAGCCCGCCACGGAAGTCGCGGAGCCGGAGCAGGTCGAGACGAGCGTGGAGCCGGAGAGAACGCTCGTCGATCTGGAGATGCCTCCCGAAGTCGCCGAGGAGATCGTGGTCCCCGAAGAGGAGCTCGAGCCCGCCACCGAGGCGCAGAAGAAGGAGCGCCTGAAGAAGCCCCGCTTCCTCTCCCGGACCATGCTCCCCGACGGTCGCGTCGAGGTCCGGATCCTGTCCCCGATCTACGTCGCCGGCAAGCAGCGCAACGTCATCCGGGTCCTCCGCGGCTCCCCGCGACTCATGAAGGAGGACGCGGTCCAGCAAAGGATCCCCGACGTGTCCAAGGGGCGCAAGCGCTAGGAGCCCACCGGCCTCTCGACGGGGGCCCCAAGCGGGGGTGGAAGAGAGTTCCGGCTCTCTTCTGCAGTTGTCGCGGCCAGCGGTCGATGCATGGGGAGTTCCAGTCCTGACGGAGGGACTCCATGAACGCGACGACCGCGAGAATCCTTGTCTGCGCCACGCTGGCCGGTGGCGCGTTCGCGCAGCTAGCGCAGAACCGCATCCAGCTCGACAACGGCGGCGATAGCGTCATCTGGCTCAACGACCCCTTCGTGGGGACGGACCCGGTCGAGGGGGACTGGACCGGGGACTACTTCTGGAAGGTCTTCCCTTCCTCGGTTCTCCGCACGGCCGACGGAACGGCGAGTCTCACCGGTATCGAGTACTACGTCTTCGATCAGGACTGGGACTTCGACGACGCGACCCTCTGGGCCTACGCGATCACGGAGGGCGTTCTCTCCCAGGACCTCGGCGGCGGCGGGAGCGGCTTCAACCCCGGCAACATCGAGCCGTGGATGGAGGACCCCGGTGCGCTGGTCGTCCCCGGTCTCGAGAGCTCGGGCCTCGGGAATCCGCTGGGAGCGGGTCAGTGCCCGCCCGGCGACTCGATCGCCGGGTGGCTGATCACCGAGACCTTCGAGGACCTCAGCGGGGAGGTGATCCCCATCACGGAGCTGATCGCGGACGGGACGCGCGACTACGTGTACTCGGCCTTCTTCCCGGACGGTCAGTCCGCGACCTTCGGCGGCGTCAACTGCGGCGGCGGCGGCAACGCGACGTTCCAGTACAACGTCAGCCTCGACGGTCCCAACGCTCCCGAGGGCGGCGAGAACGCGCCCGACGTCTTGGGCACCGGGTACAACGCCTACGGCGGCCGGCACTTCGGCGACCCGCAAGGCGGCGCCTTCCACTTCCCCGTGGCGCACGCGTTCGACCGCGCGGCTCAGGTCGCCTTCCTCTTCGGCCACCCGACCATCAACGTCCGCGTGGACGCGGGGCTCGACGGACACGGCCCCGAGCACGGGCTGGCCGCCATGCACGCGCCGATCGGTCTCGACGCCGGCGGCCTGCCGACGGGAAACCAGTGCTTCCTCGGTTGGGAGCTCTACTCGACCTCGACCTCGCAGACCCGTCTGGCCATGGCGGGCGTGACGTTCCTCGATCCGCTCGAGGTGGGCGTGCCGGTCCTCGGCGCGTCGGTGTTGCTGAACACGGCGGACACCATCTTCATGAGCTCCCTGGCTGCCTGGGGATTCCCGGGCTTCGAGGCGGAGGGCGACGACTCCGTCGCCCGTTCCAAGCTGCTGGGAATCACACCGGCGCCGGCCTTCCTGTCGGCGCGCGTCTGGCTCCAGGGCTACGAGATCGACCTCGAGAGCGAGTCGCTGCGCGAGACGCAGCTCTGGAGCCTCAACCTCGAGCCGAACGTCTTCTAGGGGCTGCCGAAGGCCGCGATCATCTCGCGAATCGCGCCCTCGACCCCGACCGTGAGCGACCGGCTCACGATCGAGTGCCCGATGTTGAGCTCCTCGACGTGGGGGAGCGCAGCGATCGCGTCGACGTTGTCGTAGTCGAGCCCGTGGCCGGCGTTCACGCGCAGGCCCAGCTCGTGGGCTCGCTCGCAAGCGCGCGCGAGTCGTCCGAGCTCCCGCTCGCGCTCGGCGCCCCTCGCGTTGGAGTAGCTCCCCGTGTGGAGCTCGACGTACTCCGCCTCGGCGCGTGACGCCGCGTCGAGCTGCTCGAGGTCGGGATCGACGAAGAGGCTCACCTGACCTCCGACCTGGCGCAGCCGGGGCACGACGAGGGCCAGTCGGTCGGCCTCTGCAACGGCGTTCAGCCCGCCCTCGGTCGTGATCTCCTTGCGGTTCTCCGGGACGATGCAGAACTGGTCAGCTCCGCTCGCGAGGGCGATCTCGACGATCCCCGGCTCGAGCGCCATCTCCAGGTTCAGCAGCGTCGTCACAGCCTCGCGCAGGCGGCGCACGTCCTCGTCCTGGATGTGACGTCGGTCCACGCGCAGGTGGCAGGTGATCCCCTGGGCTCCGGCGCGCTCCGCGGCGACGGCCCAGGCCACCGGGTCGGGGCTCTCGCCGCGACGGGCCTGGCGGACCGTTGCGACGTGATCGATGTTCACATGCAGGCGTGCCAAGCGCGCATTCTAGCCCGGCGAGCTCGCGTGGGAACTTCTCGAACGACGCGTCTCCCGCGACGTCCGGTGACTGGCCGAGTCCGCCGCGGCCCGCCATACTCGCGGAGTGAGGATCATCGCAGGAGAGCTTCGCGGCCGACACATCGACGCACCGCCGCACCGGAAGACGCGTCCGATGCTGGACCGCGTGCGCGAGGCGCTGTTCAACCGCCTCCAGTTCGACATGGCCGATGCACGCGTGCTCGACCTCTTCGCCGGTTCGGGCAGCCTCGGGCTCGAGGCGCTCAGCCGCGGCGCGGAGTCGGCGCGCATGGTGGAGGCGGATCGCTCGACCGTTCGGCTGTTGGAGCGCAACGTCCGGGAGCTGGGGGTCGAGGATCGCGTGGAGATCCGGTGCGCGGACGCGCTCGCGCCCGCTTCCTGGGGCGACACGGCGGACCTCGTCTTCTGCGACTCGCCCTACGCGATGTTGAGCGAGAGCCGCGAGCCGCTCTTCCAGGCCCTCGAGACCCTGGTCTCGGAGTTCCTCGAGCCTTCCGGCGTGCTCGTCTTCCACTCGCCCTATCGCGTCGTCCGCTCGACGGAGTTCCGCGGCGCGTCCGAGATCGAGTCGCGCCGCTACGGCAGCAACGAGCTGTGGTTCCTGCGCCCATGACCACCGTCGCGCGCGTCGGCCGGCTCCTGCTCGACGGAGTGTTCGTCCCGGGCTCGGTCGGCATCACCGACGGTCGCATCACCTCGATCGAGCTCGCCGCCGGCACGGAGCTGCCGGACGACGCTCCGCTCATCGCGCCCGGACTGATCGACCTCCACGTGCACGGCTTCGGCGGTTGTGAGCCGCTCGAGGACCTGCGCGGGATGGCTTCGGCGTTGGCGCGTTCCGGAACGACGGGCTTCCTTCCGACGCTCTTTCCCGACGCTCCCGATCGTCTCGCCCAAGATGTCGGGAAGGTCGGCGCGCAGGAGCTCGACGAAGCCTGCGCGCGCCCGCTCGGCGTCCACCTCGAGGGGCCCTTCGTCAACCCGGCCGCCGCGGGTGCGCTGCCGCCGGACCGACTGGTCGAACTGTCTCCCGCCGGCCTGTTCGAGCTCCTGAGCGCGGGACGCGTGCGCACCGTCACCGTCGCACCGGAGCTCTCCGGTTCGCGCGACCTGATTCGCGCCCTCGACCGCGAGGGCGTGCGTGCTTCTCTCGGCCACAGCCTCGCCACCTGCGAGGAAGCACGGGCCGCAGTGATCGACGGAGCCTGCGGCGCGACGCATCTGTTCAACGCCATGCGGCCGTGGCATCACCGCGAGGTCGGGCTCGCGGGGTTCGCGCTCACGGACGACGCGCTCTACGCCGAGCTGATCGGAGACCTCGAGCACGTGTCCGCGGAGGGCGTCGCGCTGGCGCTCGAGGCGCGCGGCCCGGCGGGCATCTGCCTCGTCAGCGACGCGCTGGCCGGCGCCGGGACGGGTTGCGACGCGTTCGAGATCCACGGCCACGGGCACGGGGTGCGCCGCGGCGGCGCGTTCTACCGCGAGCACGACGGGGAGCACAGCCTCCTGGGTTCTGCCCTGGGGCTCCTCGACGCCGTTCGCGGACTGCACACCGCCGGGGTCGTGAGCCTGGAGGAGGCGCTCGTGATGGCGAGCGAGACCCCCGCCCGGGCCCTCGGCATCGAGGGCGAGGCGGGGCGCTTGAGTGAGGGCGCGCGCGGAGACCTGATCCTGCTCGATCCGGGCGACCTGGGGCTGCGCGAGGTGCTCGTCGGGGGAGTCCCCGCTCGAGGAATCACGGCCGACGACCGATAGGGAGAGCATGCTGGCCGTCCTGCTCTTGACCGCTCTCGCGAGCGGCGGGGAAGTCGCCTCGCCCGAACCGCCGGCCGTCGAACTGTCGCAACTGCGCCAGCACCCTTCGCGTTGGATCGGCTCGACGGTGCGTTTCACGCTGCAGGTCGACGGCCCGCGCGAGGACGTTCCCACCCATCTGTCGAGCTTCCGGGCGGGCCGCTTCTTCGCGTTCGCCGCGTGGAGCGGCGACCAGGTGCTGTGGCGGGGTGAGCACTACGGAGATCCCGCCGAGCGGTTGTTCGCCCGGCGCGACGGGGTCGCCGCCGCGGCGCTCGCGGGCGCCCGCCGCTACGCGCGCTTCGAGGTCGTCGGCGTCGTGCGCGAGATCTTCCAGGGCACGCCGTGGATCGAGGTCGTCGAGGCGCGGCAGCTCCAACGCTCGTTGTCGGAAGGCGCGCTCGTGCACGCGACGCGTGCCGTGAGCCTGATGGAAACCGAACGTTGGGCGTTGGCCGCGGACCAGTTCGGTCGAGCGCGGGCCGGCTTCCTGCCCCGCGCTGCGCTCGCGGAGCTGGCACGTTTGCAGTCCGTGTGCGCCGAGCTCGGCGATCCTGCAAACGCCGATCGCGGAACGCCGTAGGGCGGTTTTCCGATCGCGGCATCGGAGCTAGAATCCGCGCTTCGGTAGCGTGCAGACACTTCTCGCGGACATCCTCGTCACCTTCCACCTCGCGTACGTCGGCTACGTCGTCGTCGGTCAGTTGCTCATCTGGCTCGGCGCGGCCCTGCGCTGGCAGTGGATCCGCAACCCGTGGTTCCGCATCTCGCACATCGCGGCGATCGGGATCGTCGTGGTCGAGGCGACCTTCGGTTGGATGTGCCCGTTGACCATCTGGGAGCGCGACCTTCGGCTCGCCGCGGGGCAGTCGCCCGACGACATCTCCTTCGTCGCAAAGATCGTCCAATACCTGCTCTACTACGACGTCCCCCAGAGCCAGCTGAACAAGGTCTACATCGTCTTCGGCGTGCTGACCGTCGCGACCTTCTTCCTGCTGCCGCCCCGTCTGAACCGGACGCGATCGGCCGCGTGAACCGCCGCGAGAGCCCTCCAACGGGGGTTTTCTGCTATCTTGAGCGGACCCCTCTCTCCCCCCCGAGGCCGCCATGAAGCTCCTCCGCCTGCTCCCCCCGTCCGCGGCCGTCGCCGTCGGTTTCGTCCTCCTCGCGCCCGAGGAGTCCTCCGGTTTCTCGCTGCTGGGCAGCAAGCTGAACCTGGACAACCGACACGTTCGCGTCGTCGACAACTTCTCCGACGCCACCGCGAACAACAACCTCACTCCGGACCCCAGCTTCCCGGGGGCGACGGGAGCCGCGCTCGCGATCTGGAAGGGCTGCGTCGAGTGGGGAAGCATCGCCCACGGTGACGGCGGCGGAGATCCGACCCAGTTGCTCGGGTCCGGCGCGTCGAACTTCGACTGCTCGTGGCAGGGGCTCGCCACGAGCGTCCTCAAGAACTGTCACTCCGAGCTGAGCGGGAGCGACGGAGGCGTGCTCGCCTTCGCTTCCGGCGGCAGCTTCGGCTGGAACATCTACTACTACTCGGGTTGGAAGTGGGCCGACGGTCCGGGCAACCCGAGCCCCGGTGAGATCGATCTGCAAGGGGTCGCGACCCACGAGTACGGGCACGCTCTCGGTCTCGGGCACAGCGAGTTCAACAACGCGACCATGCGTCCCTCGATCATCGGCAACGGTGTGCCGTCGCGCTCGATCGAGGACGACGACCGCGCGGGCATCCAGGCCATCTACGGAACGTTGTCGCCCAACAAGCCGCTGATCTCGAGCGTGGTCGTCGCGGGGGATTCGATCACGATCGAGGGAACGGGCTTCGGCGACCTCGACAACGAGGTGTGGTTCACGCGCCTGGAACCCTTCCCCACGGGCGAGCCGATCGTGGCCGCGGGCATCGACTCGACCAACGGCGGAACCCTGATCGAGATGGACGTGCCCGACGGGGCCGGCCCCGGTGACCTGCTCGTCGTCCGCGACGGCCAGGGGCTCGTGCGCATGTCCAACCCCTGGCCCTACGACGCCGAGGGCGACCCGTTGCCGCCTCCCGGCTTCGAGCAGCCGTTCATCACCGCCGTCGACCCGCCGATGGTGCCCAACGTCACGCTCGGGGACGAGCTCAGCCTCACCCTCACGGGGTTGGATCTCTCCGGCACGGACGGGATCAGCGTCGGCGGCGTGCAGCTCTCCGACTACCTGCCCCAGGAGTTCGCCGTCCTCGGCAACGAGACCGTCACCCTCAAGATGCCGCTCGTGGACGAGCTCGGCCCGGTCGAGATCCGACTGGAGAAGAACGGCCTGGAAGCGATCGCCTTCGTCGACGTCACGGCCCCGAGCCCGCCCGTGCTGGAGCTCGGCAAGGGAGGCGACCCGGAGGTCCTGTTCTCCTTCTTCGAGAGCAGCCTGACCATGGGCGGCAACCCGGAGACCTTCCACTTCCTGTGGGTGTCGCCGGACAACCTGCCGTCGACCGTTCCCGAGCTCGACCTCGGGATCGGGAACGGGTTCTCTTCGCTGGTCTTCCTCGGAGCGTTCGAGCTCCCCGCCTCCGGCTGGGTCCAGCTCCCGCTCGTCTTCACCGGCGTCGAGGACGTGACCCTCTACTTCCAGTCGGCTGAGTACGATCCGCTGGTGGGTGTGGGCTCCATCGACGAGAGCAATGTGGCGGAGGCCTACATCGCCCTGTAGATACGGCTCATGCTGAACGAGCCGATTCGCTTCCGGCGCATCTTTCTCGAGAAGGTCTGGGGCGGTCGTGCTCTGGAGGAGACGCTCGGCTTCGAGCTCCCGCCGGACGTTCCGATCGGCGAGACGTGGGAGGTCGTCGACCGCGAGAACGAGAACTCCGTGGCGGAGACGGGCGCCCACCGCGGGCGGACCCTGCGCTCGCTGATGGAGGAGTTCGCGCAGGACATCCTCGGTCGCGCGCCCGCGACACCCCACGGCCGGTTCCCCGTGCTCGTCAAGTACATCGACGCGAGCGACGCGTTGAGCGTGCAGGTCCACCCGTCCGACGCGACGGCCGCAACGCTCGGCAACGGCGCCGAGGGCAAGACGGAGGCGTGGTACGTGCTCGACGCCGCTCCGGGCGCCTGCCTCTACGCGGGGCTCCGGCCCGACGTCGATCGGGCCGTGCTCGAGCGCGAGGCCGCCGGAGAGGGGATCGTCGAGCTCCTGGAGCGCTGGGAGGTGCGGCCGGGCGACTGCATGCTGATCCCGGGGGGAACGGTTCACGCGATCGGCGGCGGGGTCACGCTGCTCGAGGTCCAGCAGAACTCGGACACGACCTACCGCATGTACGACTGGGGGCGCGTCGGGCTCGACGGACAGCCACGCGAAACGCACCTGGAGCAGGCGCTCGCGGTCGCGGCGGTGGGCGAGCCCTGTCGTCCCCCGGTCCGCCCCGTCTGGGCCGAGGTCACTCCGGAGCTCGCGCGCGCGCCGCTCGTACGCACGCAGACCTTCAGCGCCAACCTCCTGCGTG
>JANQME010000037.1 GCA_028280205.1 Longimicrobiales bacterium | reverse complement strand
GACGGATGCCCGTCGCCACGCACGGCTGACGGATGCGGCTCACTACGCTCGACTGGGCGGTCGGCATCGGGTACGGGGTGATCGCGGTCGCCGTCGGGCTCTACTTCGCGAGGCGGGCGGGCCGCGAGACGGGCGAGTTCTTCCTCGGTGGACGGTCGATGCCGTGGTGGCTGCTCGGCACCTCGATGGTGGCGACGACCTTCTCGACCGACACGCCCAACCTCGTCACCGACCTCGTCCGCTCAGGGGGTGTGAGCCAGAACTGGCTCTGGTGGGCCTTCGTGATCACCGGGATGTGCACCGTCTTCTTCTACGCGAAGCTCTGGCGGCGCTCCGGGATGACCACGGATGTCGGCTTCTACGAGCTGCGCTACTCGGGCCGTCCCGCCGCCTTCCTACGCGGCTTCCGCGCGCTGTACCTCGGCGTCTTCTTCAACTGCATGATCATGGCGACCGTGACGCTCGCCGCGATCAAGATCGGCGGCGTGCTCTTGGGAGCATCGAAGTACGAGGTGGTTCTCGTCGCCGGCGCGGTGACCGCGCTTTACTCCGCGACGTCCGGCCTGTGGGGCGTCGTCGTCACCGACCTGCTCCTCTTCGCCGTGGCGATGGTCGGCTCGATCGCCGCAGCGTGGTACGCGCTGGCCCAGCCCGAGGTCGGCGGCCTCGTGGGGCTCTTCACGCACCCCGACGTCGCGCCGCGCCTCTCCCTCCTCCCCGACTTCTCCGAGCCGACGACGGCGCTCGCGGTCTTCGTCGTCCCGATCGCGGTCCAGTGGTGGAGCACGTGGTACCCCGGTGCGGAGCCCGGCGGGGGGGCTACGTCGCGCAGCGGATGCTCGCCGCACCGGACGAGTCCCACGCCATGAAGGCCACCCTCTGGTTCAACGTGGCCCACTACGGGCTGCGGCCGTGGCCCTGGATCATCGTCGCACTCGCCTCGCTCGTCGTATACCCGACGCTCGACTCGATCCAGGCGGCCTTCCCGAACGTCGATCCCTCGATCGTGCGCAACGACCTCGCCTATCCGGCGATGCTCATCTTCCTCCCGTCGGGACTCCTCGGCCTGGTGGTGGCCTCGCTCGCGGCGGCGTACATGTCGACGATCTCGACGCACCTGAACTGGGGCGCCTCGTACGTCGTCGACGACGTGTACCGACGCTTCGTGGCGCCGGACGAGGACGAGCGCCGCTATGTCACCGTCGGCCGGATCGCGACCGTCGCGCTGATCGTGGTGGCGGGTGCGGTCTCGCTCTGGCTCGAGAACGCACTTCAGGCGTTCCAGATCCTCCTCCAGATCGGCGCGGGGACCGGGCTGGTCTTCCTGCTGCGCTGGTTCTGGTGGCGTATCAACGCGTGGAGCGAGCTCTCCGCCATGGTGATCTCCTTCCTCGTGGCCGTCTACTTCCAGTTCGTGCACGGTGCGCTCGGGCTCGCGCCGCTCGACCCGGCCGTCCAGCTCGTCGTGGGTGTTCTCATCACGACGGCCGGGTGGCTCGCAATCACCGTCCTCACACCCCCCGCGGACCCGGAGACGCTCCGCTCCTTCCATCAGCGTATCCGTCCGATGGGGCCCGGGTGGTCGGGCGCCGGCCTGGGTCTGGAGTCGGAGACCTCGGAGGACAGCGTCTCGGCGGCTTTCCTCGCCTGGTTCCTCGGATGCACGGTCGTGTACGGCGCCGTCTTCGGGACCGGGTACGCGCTCTACGGACGGCCGAGCCCCGCGATGCTCTGCCTGGGTGTGGCGGCGGGTTCGGCGTTCGGCCTCATGAAGACGCTCCCGCGCGTCGGGCTGCGCTGAGGGACGGAGTCGGACTCAGACTCCGAGCGGCTCCCAGCTCGCGCCCCGACTCGGGACCGCGATGAAGACCCGCTCGTCGATGCGGTCGGTCATGTCGCGTCGCTCGAACCACTCGGACACGAGTGTTTCCAGGACGCCGCCCACCGTCCACCGGTCGGCGAGCGCGACCACGCACCCTCCGAAGCCGGCGCCGGTCAGGCGAGCACCGGCCGCTCCGCCCTCCCGCGCCACGGCCACCAGCTCGTCCAACTCCGCCGAGCTCACCAGGAAGTCCGAGCGCAGCGAGGCGTGGGACTGATCCATCAGCGTGCCGAACCCCACCGTGTCGGCCGCCAGCATCCGGTCCGCGGCTTCTTCGACGCGGGCGGCCTCCCGCACCACGTGCCGGAAGCGCCGCTTCAGGCTCCCTTCGAGGATCCCCTCCCCCAGCGCAACCAGCGTCTCGGAGTCGACGGCCCGCACGAGCTGCGCGTAGCTCGTCGCCAGCTTCTCCGTGACGCCCCGGGTCGCGAGCTCACCGCTCACGATCCGGAAGGCCTCCTCGCACTCCTCACGACGTCGATTGTACCCGACCCGGGCCGCGCCCGACTTCTCCGCCCGGACGCCCGTGTCCGCGACGACGAAGCACCAGTCGTCCGGGACGGTCACGTGCTGCAGCCGCAGCGGGTGGAAGGTGATCTTCGCAGCGCACCGGTTCCGCGCGCCGAGCGAGATCGCCTGGTCCATCCCGCCCCCCCTCGTACCGACGTAGCGCTCGGCGTCGGCCATGACCTCGGCGAAGGCGCGCGGCTCCGTGGAGACCTCGTTGATGCGGCCGAGCGTCAGACCGACCGCGTTGACGAGCGCGGACGAGGAGGAGAGACCCGCGGCCTCCGGGAGATCCGAATCGACCAGCCCGTCGAAACCGCGCCAGATGGCGAAGCGCCGCGCCAGCTCATTGGCCGCCGCCTTCGCGTAGTTCCCCCACGCCCCGCGCACGAACGGCGGGATCGCCGGCTCGACCTCGAAGTCGAGGGGCGGGAAGAATTCGTTCGTGTTCTGAAGCACGACCTGCCCGTCCTCGCGCGGCCGCACCGCGATGCGGATCTCCTTGTGAAGCGCCATCGGGAGGACGGGGAGCCCGTTGTAGTCGGTGTGCTCGCCGATGAGGTTCACGCGGCCGGGAGCACGCGCAAGGTGGGTCGGAGGCGAGCCGAAGCGGGCTTCGAAGTCGCGAGCGAGGTCGTCGGTCACGGGATGCGGGGGCTCCGGCGAGACGGACGTGGGCGACGGCTGCGACGCGCGACGCGCCTTTCGATCCCACAGAGTGCGGGGCAACCGTCACGGACTCAAGGGAGGGAGGGCCGCAGCGCCGCCCAGGCGCCCCGAAGCCGGCAGCGGGCGACCGGCGCGGCATGGGGATCGCCGGACGCCTGGGCTCAGACGGGCCGGTCCGTGCTCCCGAGCGCGTACGCCCGGCTCGCACGGAGGACGGCGGGAACCAACGTGCGAAGACCGTGCCACGCCCGAGCCGAGGACAGCCCGACCCGTGGGGCGAGGAGGTCTCCGCTCATCCCAGAGAGGAGCGCCCGCAATCCCTCCTCGGAACGCAGTGCCTCGCGCGGCATCTGGGACGAATTCCAGACCCAGGAGGCCACGACGGCCGGTCGGGCCTCGCGCAGGAACACCGTGGCTTCGTCTTCGGTGAAGCCCCCCTGATCGGTGAGCTCGTCGAAGAGGTCTCCGGAATGCTCGTCGAGCGTGGTGAGGATCTCGTGCATCGCTTCCACCCCTGCCGGCCGACCGTTCGCGCTCCCCCCCGGAAGCACTCCGGTCGTCCGAGTCATCCGATCTGCGCCATCTGTTTGCAAGGAGCGCGCCACCACCGCAAGGATCTCGTATGGGACCAGCGGCCCGGCCGTCCCACGCCTTGCGGCAGTCACCCCCCGGCCGCGAAGATGCGGCCATGGTTCTGGACGACTCGGTGCTGCGGCGAGCCGACTCGCTGCGCGAGCTCATGCACTTCTCGCGTGCCATCGTGGAGGACGGAGAGGTCTCGGAGACCGAGGCGAACGGGCTGCGTGCGTGGATCCAGGCGAACCCGGAAGTGGCGTCGCTCCCCCAGGTCCACCGGATCGTGGAGATCCTCTGGAATTACTTCGCGGACGGGACGCTCACACCCTCCGAGCGGGACCACCTGAAGGAGATCCTGGAGGACTTCGGCGGCTGAAGCCGACCCTCGCCGGCCGCGACGTCAGTCGTCGATGAGCTTCGGTGGTTCCTTCGCGTCCTTCGCGCCGAGGGCGACGCCGGTGCCGACCCCGGCCCCGATCGCGATCGCGGTTCCCGCCCCGACGAGTCCGCCGACGAGCGGAACCACACCTACGACACCCACCACGGGTGCGGCGACGACCGTCGCCCCCACGCCCGCCATGAGACCGAGCGCGGGCTTCTCGACGAGCTTGGTGTAGCGGAGTCGCTGCCCCACGAATTTTCGCGACTTGATATGGCCGTAAACGCCCGAGGCTCCGGCGATGCCGAGAGCGAGCAACTCGAACATGACAATCCTCCCGTTCCACCAAGGTAGAGGCTGGGGCCCCGTTGCACTACGAAGTCGACCCCGGTCCGGTTCCGGAAGCCCTGGGCCGAGAGGCGGGTGGATCGGAACGGGTGGCGCCCACCGCACGAAGGAGGCGCCCGGCGTGCTCCGGGACCCCTTCGAGCCGTACTTCGATGCCGGCGCAGGCGCCGAGCCCGATCATCTCCGCCAACGTATAGGCTCCGGAGAGGTCGATCCGACCCAGGCCGTGACAGTGCAGCACGACGCGCGACACGTCCGGCTCGTCCGCGAGCCGTGAGAAGACCTCGTCCTCGAGCACCGGCGCGGAACCGAACCAGAGGACCCCCCGCGGCGCCACGTGGAGCGTGTCGCCCTCCCGGCGGGCTTCGACGTCGGGCCGGAGCTGCCACCCGAGGTGGACGGCCGCAGACAGCGCGAGCCCGATCAGGATCGCCCGGTCGATCTGCGGAGCGAGCGCGAGCGTCGCGACGAAGGTCACCCACCCCACCACGGCCTGGGGCGGCGACAGCCTCCAGAGTCCCAGCAGGGCAGCAGGCCGGACGACGCGCCAGATCGCCGCGATCACGATCGCCGAGAGGATCGCGCGTGGGAGCGCCGTGAGGACGGAAGCGAAGGGCAGGAAGCAGAGGACCGCAACGCCCGTGACGAGCCCGCTCCACCGGCTGCGGGCACCGGCCAAGCGGTTCACGCTCGTGCGCGAGAGCGATCCGCCCACCGGAAGCCCGGCCGTGAGGCCGGCCACCACGTTCCCGAGCCCCTTGGAGAGGAACTCTCGGTCGGCGTCCCAATGCTGCCGCTCCTCGGAGGCGAAGAGCCGAGAGATCGAGACGCCTTCGGCGAATCCGATCACCGAGATGACGACTCCCGGAACGAGGAGCGCCGGAAGCCTGTTCCAGGGCAGGTCGAAGCGGAGGGGCGGCAGGCCCCGCGGGATCTCGCCCACGGTCGCACCCTCGTACCCGGAGAGCACGGAGAAGCCGAGCCCGAACGCGGCCGCGAAGAGCACGCCGGGCACGAGTGGGTGGAGGCGCGCCGATCCGACGACAAGCCCGACCGTGACGATCGAGAGCCCGATCGACGCCACCTCCCAGCCTTCGGGATGCGTGAGGGCGAACCACGCGCGCGGGAGTACGCCGGCGTCGGGCGGAACGGCGCTGCCCAGAGCCCCCGGGAGCTGCGATGCGAGGATCAGGATCGCCGCCCCGGACAGGAAGCCCGTCATCATCGCGTGCGACATGAGGTAGACGAGCCAGCCTGCGTGCAGGAAGCCGACGAGGAGCCGGGCGACCCCGACCACGAGCGCGAGCAGGGCAGCGAGCTCGGCGTACTCCGCCGAGCCGACGGGCGCCAACGGGACGAGGGCACCGAAGGTGAGGAGGCCGGTGAGCGCGACCGGGCCCGTCTGGAGGTAGGGCGACGACGCGAGGAAGGCCGCCGCGATGAGGGGGAAGGACGCCGCGTAGAGCCCGTGGTGGGGCGGCAGCCCCGCGAGCTCGGCGTACGCCATGGACTGGGGCACGAGGATGAGCGCGACACTGATCCCGGCGAAGACGTCGGAGCGGGAGATCCGGCCTGGCGGCTCGGTCCTCACCGGGCGGCGGGCCGGAGCTCGGCGGACGCCTCTCGTGCGAGCGACTCCAGGAGCCGCGCGGAACGGATCGCGCGACGGGACAGGAACGCCGGCGCGCTCGCGTCCACGTCCCCCTCGTGCCCCAGGAGCGTGCAGTGCGCTTCGTGCAGCGCGGCCTGCCGGCGACACTCCCGAGCAAGCGCCTCGAGCACGGACGGGGCGTCCTGAGCGAGAAGGTGCTCGAGCGCGTAGCGCCGCTCCCCTGCCCGCAGCCCGAGGTCGAGCCGGCCCGCGATCCTCGCCAGATCGGCGCGGGTCAACAGCGCCCCGCAGCGGGCCGGAGCCAGGAGGCCCGTCACGAGCGCGGCGCTCCCCTCCCCGCGCGGATCCGGGAGCTCGCCGGCGGCTCGGAGGTGCGCCGAAAGGACCCGATCGTCCGGCTCCGCTCCCGTCGCCTCGGCGTGCCCGACGACCTCGGCGCGCAGCGCGTCGCGCAGAAGGCGCGCCCACGCGCCGTACGTCGATGCGGCGAGCTCCTCGACCCGATCAAGGAAGAGGAAGACCCAGGGGACGAGATGCTCGTCGAGCAGCGCACGCCGCGCACCGCGCGCCAGCGCCCGCGACTCCACGGAGGCCGACGGCGGGTCGAGCGCGGCGTAAAGCCCGAGGAGCGCGGCGAGGTGGTCGGGCTCCGCGGGGGGCTCGCGGCCGACGGCACGCCAGAAGCCCGCGACGCGGTCGCGTGCACCTCCGCCCATCATGCCTTCGGGTCCGAGGTGGACCGAGGCGTACGGGTAGAGCTGAAAGACGAAGACGTCCGAGTATGCGGCGGCGTCCGGCACGCAGGGCAGTCCGAGGGCCGCCGCCACGGTCTCGTGTCCGTCCCGCGGGGGCTCGGCGAAGACCGCCAACCCGCGCATGAGCTCGGACCGGGGTTCAGGCACCGACGGCCTCGCGATCGGGGAGCTCGTACGCCGAGCGTTCCGGCCGCACCGGACGGAGCATCCACCAGGGCCGGCGCGTGCCGTCGGGCGAGTGCCGCGACGCAGGCCGCGTCAGCTCGAGCCACGTCTCGTAGACCGCGCGCGCCCTCGCCGTGTCCACCGAGACGTCGCCGAAGGCGTCCCCCGGCTGCGCCGGTAAGACCCGCACCGCCTGGTGCCAGCAGTGCGCACCCGAGACAGGATCCGGATGCACCGGGTGCGTCAGATTCTGATGCACCCCGACGTCCGTCCACCAGACGCGCAGCGTATCGGGATCGGAGGAGGTGAAAGGACCTCCGCCCTTCCGGCGTGTCAGACCCCAGCGCGATCCGTCGCGATCGAGCGCGACGGTCATCATCCCGATCCGCTGCCCCGCATGCCCCTCGGGCTTCCATCGGCCCATGTGGTGGCTGCACGCGAGCACGCCCGGACGGATCCCTTCGGTGATCCACGCCTTGAGCACGAAGTGCCCGATCTCGGTCTCGACCCGGACGAGATCGCCGGTCCGAGCGATCCCCAGCCGGGCCGCGTCGGTCGGGTGGATCCAGAGCGGATTCGTGTGCGCGATCTCGTCGAGCCACTTCGCGTTCGCGCTGCGCGTGTGGATCTGCACCGGCACCCGGAACGTCGTGATGAGCGGGAGCTGATCGGAGTCCAGCTTCTGCCGGTGTACGTGGCTCTTTACGTAGGTTGGCACGGCGAGCTCCGGCCACCCCCAGTCGTGGACCGTCCGCGACCAGAACTCGAGCTTGCCCGTGGGCGTCGGCCAACCACGCACGATCTCGCCGTCGATCCGAACCCCCACGCGGCGACGGCCCTCGGAATCGGCGTCGATCTTCGTGCCTCCCGGGGCCCTCGGGCTCGGGGGCGGCTCGGCGGCGGAGTAGACGCGCCCCACCTCGTCGATCCGCACGTCCTCCAGCTCGTTGTCCGGGATCGCCTGTTCGTACACGCGGCCGACCTTGCGCGTGATCTCGAACGCCCCGTAGCGACGCATGTACTCCAGCGGCGCGAGTCCCTCGGCCGCCGCGGCCTCGGGGAGCCCCGGGACCGAGTGCTCGAAGATCCAGCGGTAGTACTCGTCCACGGTCATCTTCTCGCCCGGCTGCTCGACCGACTCGAAGAAGCGACGGATGCCGAGCGAGCCGTCGGGGTCGATGCGCCAGGTGAGCTCGATCCAGAACTCGTTCTCCTCCCACACCTCGCCCGGGTTCACCTCCCGCGTATCGGACACGCTCTCGCCCATACGGGTGCGCGCCGCGCGCAGGACCGGCTGGCGGAATGCGATCCACTGCCCGTCGTACTGCTCGTAGGAGGTGAGGTCGTGCCGCTCCGAAGAGTGTCCCATGGGGAGCACGTAGTCGGCGAAGTACGCGGTCTCGTTCCACGTGGGCGTCATCGCGACGTGCTGCCCGATGCGCCGTTCGTCCGTGAGCATCTCGATCCAGCTGAAGCCGTCCGGATTCGTCCACACCGGGTTGTAGACGCGCGTGAAGTACACATCGACGAAGGCGTCCTGGTCGCGCATCAGGTGCGGCATCAGGAACGACATCTCCATGAGCGCGAGCGGGTACTCGTCGGGCCAGAGGACGTCGTTCCACCGGCGCGGATGCTGGTGCGGGAGGTGGGGCGGCCGGGGCGTGAACTTGTTCCACGCGCTCGGGAACGTCCCTCCCTCGGTGGCCAGCGCCCCCAGGAGCGCGTTGAGCAGCGTGAGCGTACGCGCGACCTGCCAACCGCCGAGGTTGCCCGCGCCCGCGCTGCGCCAGTTGTGGGTGGCGAGTCGCGTCCCGGCCGACGCCACCACCTCCGCCACCGCACGCAGCTCGTCGGCGTCGATACCCGACTCCCCGGCGGCGAAGTCGAAGGTGTACGACGCGTACGCCTCCCCGAGTGCCTCCTCGAAACGCTCGAAGGGGGCTTCCGGCTCGTCGTGCACGGCCTCCATGTACTCCTGCCAGTTCCACCAGCGGCGCACGAAGTCCCGATCGTAGCGGCGCTCCCGGATCATCCAGCTCGCGATCGCGAGGAAGATGGACGGCTCCGAGCCCGGGTACGGAGAGAGCCAGAAGTCGGCGTGGGTGGCGGTGTTGGAGAGGCGCGTGTCGAGGACGATGAGCTTCGCGCCGTTTTCCTTCCCCTCGATGATGCGCTGGGCGTGCGGATTGAAGTAGTGACCCGTCTCCAGATGGCTGCTCACCAGAAGGATGACGTCGGCGTTGGCGTGGTCCGGACTCGGCCGATCCATCCCCATCCACCAGTGGTAGCCGGCGCGCGCACCGCTCGAGCAGACGTTGGTGTGCGAGTTGTGCCCGTCGACGCCCCACGCGGCGAGCATCCGCGTCGTGTAGCCGTCCTCACCCGGCCGGCCGACATGGTACATGACCTGCTCGTGCCGCTCCTCCTCCAGACAAGCCCGAATGCGGGCGGCGATGTCGTCGAGCGCCTCGTCCCAGCTCACCCGCTCCCACCTCCCCTCCCCTCGGGCCCCGGCGCGCTTGAGCGGGAAGAGGATCCGGTCCGGGTCGGTGATCTGGTTGATCGTGGCCGGCCCCTTGGCGCAGTTGCGACCGCGCGAGCCCGGGTGTTCGGGGTTGCCCTCGAACTTGCGCACCTGCAGCGAATCCCGATCCACGTACGCGAGGAGCCCGCACGCGGACTCGCAGTTGAAGCACGTCGTGGGTACGAGCATGTACCGCTTCTCGACCCGCTCGGGCCACGACCGGGAGTCGAGCTCGACCCAGTCGTTCCAGCGCTCCCTTGGCGGGTACGCTGCGAGGTGGATCCGGCTCGCGCCCGGGTAGAAGGTCTCGCCGCGCGCTTCGGCCTCCTCCCGCGCCGCCGAGACGCGGCGCTCGAGGTCGTCGAGCGTCATGCGAGCGGCACCGACTGACCCGCCTGGACGAAGGCGTGCTCGGACAGGAGGAGCGAGCCCAGAGCGGCACCCGCCGCGATGAGCGGCGCGGACGCGGCGAACGCGACCCCCACCGTTCCGAGCGCGAGGCCGACCCAGAAGAGATGCGCCCACGCCCCGTGCGTCATGGCCCGGGCGGCGTGCGCGGCGTGCGCGGTGGGGTGACCCATGGAGGCCTCGCCGGCCACGAGCACGAGGTGCGTCGTGAGGGCCAGGCGCAGACAGCCGGTCACGGCCCCGCCCGTCTCGCCGAGGAGGACGAGTACGGCGGCTCCGGCCACGACCGCCTGGACGAGGAGGTGGGCCGGCAGGAGAGGGCTCTGCCAGAGGTCACGGGCGCGCGCCTGGCCGAAGAGCCACGCGGTGTACATCGCCGTCAGAGCCGCGAGGGGCCCGCCGGCCACTCCGAGCGCCGGGGTCAGGTCCGCCCGTCCGGCGAGCGTCGCACCCAGGTGCAGGGCGAGGAGTCCGCCGAAGCCCGTGAGGATGAAGCCGCCCCGTACGAGCCAGGAGCGCCACTGCGGCCTCGCGAGCACCATCCAGAAGCGCTTCGGGTGCTCGAGATCCCAGACGAGGAGTCCCCCCGTCGCGAGCAGCGCGAGCAAGGCCACGAGCGGTGCGGACGTGCCCCACACGCCCGACGTGAGCGGGAAGAGCCCCGTCACGCCGAGGAGGAGGGGCACGAGGTAGGCCCCGGCCGCGATCGACTTCGTGAAGGTGTACGCGCTCACGCGCCAGTCCCACGGCGCTCTGTGCGGAACGTCGTAGGAGAGCACGGCAGCCGCCGAGCTCGTGGGGCGGCCCGGATGCCCCGACGGGACCTGATGGGGCACATTGCCCTGCTCGCTCCACAGGAAGAGTCCGCCGTCGGGGCGACGGGCGGCGAGCGGATCGAGCGTGACCTGATCCGCCCCCTTGTAGAAGAGCTTCGGGTGCGTCTCCTTCTCGGGCCGCCGCACCGCGACGGCATCGCGGTGCACGATCCGTCCGACCTTCGACGCCGGGTCGTCCAGATCACCCACGAGGAGCGCCTCGGTCGGGCATACGACGACGCACGCCGGCTCCAGCCCGATATCCAGACGGTGAGCGCAGAAGTTGCACTTCTCGGCCGAGTGGTCCTCGGGGTTGATGAAGATCGCGTCGTAGGGGCAGGCGGCGATGCACGCCTTGCACCCGATGCAGATCGACTTGTCGAAGTCGACGATCCCGTCCTCCCGGCGGAACATGGCCGCGGTCGGACAGGCGGTGACGCACGGTGGGTCCTCGCACTGATTGCAGCGGGTGACCTGGAAGGATCGCCGGGCCTGCGGAAAGTGACCCGTGTCCACGTACTTCACGTACGTACGTGTCACCGAAAGCGGAACCTCGTTCTCCGACTTGCACGCCGTCGTGCACGCGTGGCACCCGATACAGCGCGTGTGGTCCACGACCTTCGCCCACCGGGGCGGGGCCGTATGCGGCGCGGCTGCGCTCACCGCGTCACGGCGTCGAGGAAGCCGTCCCAGACCCAGGCGCGGACGTTCTCGCCCGACCCCGGACCGCCCTCGGCTTCGAGCATCCCGCCCAGGAGCTCGGCCACCTGCTGGAGCAGCAGCTCGGCGTCCTCGTCGCGTGCGGTCACTCCCGCGCCAACGGGACCCGTAGCCGGAGCATCCGGGGCTCCGTCGTAGATGAGCCGGCCTTCGACCTCGAGCAGCGCGTTGTGACTCTGGATCGCCGCCGAAGCGAGCGCCTCCACGCGGTCGTAGTGCGCGGCGCGCGGGGCCGCCGTCGAATCGAACGAGACCAGGGCGTCCGCGAGGCGTGTCGCACGCTCCTCACCCTCGATGATCGCGTCGTCGAGCGCCGCCTCGTACGCGGCCCGGTAGCGCTGGGTGTCCGCAGCACGCACCTGCTGCGAGGTGGCCAGGTACGTCTGCCACACGTCGAGCACCTCGGGCATCGCGGAGGGCGTCGCCAGATAGCCGCCACCCGGCCAGGCGTCCGGAACCGGTTGAAGATCCCTCAACTCGGCCTGCGTCGTCGTGAGGAAGCGCTCGTGCGCACGCTCGCGCACCGCGGCACGGGTTCGCCCGATCACCGGCTGGCGCTCCGGCTCCGGCTCGGCCTCGACGGGGATCGGCTCGACCGGCACGTCCGGTACGCCGTCCGTACCGCCGGAGCTCCGGAGTCCGTACCAGCCTCCCGCGCCCACGAGCGTGAGCACGACCACGGCGGCCACCCATCTGCCCGCTCCGCCTCCGGAGGCCGGCGCGGGTGTGGGCGCCTCCGGCCGGGGCGTCGTCCGCTTCGAGGCCGGCGGGGGCTCGGTCGGCTCCGGGGGAGCGATGTCCGCAAGCGAGCCGGGAGTGTCCATCGTGAATCCCGTGATCTCCGGCGTGATCCCCATCTCGCGCTCCGAGGCACGCTCGGCCTCCAGGCGCTCGACGAAGGCACGCTGGGCCTCCTCGGGCGACATCGTCTCGGTCATGGCCAGATCGAGGTCGAAGTCGGACCCCTCGTCGCCCTCCTCGTCCGACGCCGTCTCCGCCTCGGGCGCGAGGCTGAGCCCCAGGTCGTCGGGATTGAATCTCCTGGTTTCACCTCTCCGTAAGAACAGAAATAGGTTTGTCCGTCGTCTAAAGTGATGTCATACACATCATAACGCGACTGAACTTTCATTACAATACCTTGTACATCTTTATAAAGGTCTGTCTTGTAAGCAGTACAACTGGCAGAGATA
>JANQME010000370.1 GCA_028280205.1 Longimicrobiales bacterium | reverse complement strand
CCGTCCGAGTCGGAGCGGCGTTCCTCGTAACCGTAGTCGGCTTCCTCCACGTCGGGTGCGGGTTCCGTCCGGAGGGCGGTCGTATCCTCCGCGTGATCCGGTGCATCCTTCGCCGCACCCCCGTCCGGGAGAGCCACCTCGACGTTCCCCGCCTCGGTGCGCCGCGTCCGCACGACCCCGTGCTCCTCGGCCTGCTGGAGGAAGCGGCTGAACTTGGCGAAGCCGAGCTCGGTCTCGTCGAAGCCCCGTTTCAGCTCGAGCATGCGGCGCTTCACGTCGGAGTCGCGCACCGGATGGCGACCGGCGTCTCGAAGCGCCTTCAGCGCGTCGCGCAGCGTATCGTACGCCGTCTCGAGGGGATTCTCGTCGGCCCCGGACGTCGCGTCCTCGTCCCGTCCGGCGTCGTCACTCCCGCGGTCGCCGGGCGAGGTGGGGGCGTCCTCGTGGCGGGACCGGTCTCGGGGGCCCCGCCGTCCCCCCCGTCCGCGTCGGCCACGGCTGTCGTCGCGCGCGCGTCCCCGGCCGTTTCCGCCCGTGCCGGTCCGGATCTCGTACTGGCCGTTGTCCATCTTCTGGAGCTTCACGAGCCCCCGGGACGCGGCCTCGGCGAGGAACTTGCTGAACTTCGAGAAGCCGATGGAGCCCTCGTCGAACGACGGGTCGATCTCCTGCATCACCTGCTTGAGGCGGTCGGAGCGCATCACGTCGTCGCGCTGGATCATCTTCGTGACCGCGTCCTTGACGAGCACCCAGGGATCGCTTCCTCCGCGGCCCATCTCGGTCGTCTTGGTGAGCCCGGTGAGGCTGGTGTACGAGTAGTACTCGTCGCAGTTCTGGACGAGGATGTCGGAGCTGGACTCCTGGATCCCCACGCCGATCACGTACTTCCCGTACTCCTTGAGCTTGAGCACCAGGCTCGAGAAGTCCGAGTCCCCGGTGAGCAGGATGTACGTTCCGATCTCGGGCCGGATGAAGACGAGCTCCAAGGCGTCGATCGCCATCCGGATGTCGGTCGCGTTCTTCTTGTTGCTCCCGTAGGCGGGCGCGAAGATCAGATCGACCGAAGCCTCGGAGAGAGGCACGATGTACTGGGGGTACCGGCGCCAGTCGGCGTAGGCCCGCTGGACGCTGACCTTGCCCTTGATGACGTCGGTTGCTAGAAGGCTCTTGAGCTCCTTCGAGAGGTCGCTGCGCATCCCCATCGTGACGTTGTCGAAGTCGATGAGAAGCGCTGCGTGCGGGTTGTCGGCTCCCGCCATGCCGGCGCCGCCCTGATGCGGGGCGCGCGTGTACGGAACATTCATCTCGTCTCGCTGACTGTATTTTCCTGTCGCGAGACCTCCCCACCCCGAACGTGTCGCTGGATCGCGATCGGGGTCGGGGAAGCCTTGGGACGCATCCACCCTGGATGCGGCGGCTCCCGTCAGGTCGAGGGCTCGTCCGCTGTCACGGCTCGAGCCACGTCCACCCGGCGCACCTGCCCCGTGTCCGTCCGAGGGAGGTCGTCGAGAAACCGAACGAGGTCGGGGACCTTGTCGTCCGCGAGCGTCTCGCGACACCAGTCCACGATTTCCTCGCCCGTAACGATCGCTCCCTCGACGGGGACGACGCAGGCGCAAACGGCCTCTCCGAGGAGCGCGTCGGGAACCCCGATCGCAGCGACCTCCTGTACCGCCGGGTGAGCCTCGATTCGAGCCTCGACTTCGCGGGGGTACACATTGAAGCCAGATCGAATGATAACGTCTCTCGTCCGCCCCACCAAATGGAGAAAACCTTCCTCGTCCATCAGGCCCAGATCCCCGGTCCGGAAGTACCCGTCCGAGTCGAAGACCTCCGACGTCCGGTTCGGCTGGCGGTAGTAGCCGATCATCACCCCCGGACCGCGCACGCGGATCTCCCCGACGCTCTCGACCGGGAGCTCCCGACCGTCGGGCTCGTTCGCATCGACGATCCGGACTCGGGTCTCCGCGATCGGCCGACCCACGGTGAAGCGCCGCTTCTCCTCGGGGTCGTCGGGACGCGCCGCGCTCACCGTCGAAGCCGTTTCCGTCACGGAGTAGCCGGCCACGACCGGAACCCCGAAGGCGGTGGCGACCGCAGTCACGAGGCCGTCGTGCACCGGCGCCCCCGCGACGACCGCCAGCCGGAGCGTGGAGAGGTCGCGCGGACGCGCGCGCAGCTCCTCCAGCGCCCCGTAGAAGAGCGTGGGGATCCCGAAGTGCACCGTGGCGCCGTGCGCCTGGACCGCCGCCAGCGTCGCCTCGGGTCCGCCCTCGTCCTGAAGGACGATCGAAGCGCCCGCCACCAGGCACCCGAGCAGACCCGCGGCGAGTCCGTAGACGTGGAAGAGCGCCGAGATGCCGACGATCCGGTCCTCTCGCGCGAGCGAGATCGCGGCCGCGGTCCCGGCGGCGGCGCTGGGGAGGTTCGCGTGGCTCAGCTCGACCCCTTTCGGCTTCCCGCTCGTCCCCGACGTGTACAGGAGCGCGAAGCAGTCGGACGGCGACGGCGCAGCCGCGGGGTAGTTCCGCCCCGTGCCCGCGGACACGAGATCCTCGAACTGGAAGATCCGGTCGTCGTGCCACAGCTCCGCCTCCCCGACCGTGGCAAGGTAGCGCAGCTCCGGGAGCTGGGGCATGACGTTCTCGAAGAGCTGCAGGTAGTCGACGCCGCGGTGCTCCTCGATCGTCACGGCCGCGAGGGCTTCGGAGTGGCGGAGCATGTACTGGAGCTCCGGCTCGGTCAGGCGCGGGTTCAGCGGCACGGCCACGGCGCCGAGCTTCCCCGCCGCGAAGAGGGCGACCACGAATTCGGGACACGCCGGCAGGATGAGCGCGATCCGGTCGCCGGCACCGACGCCCAGATTCGCCAGCGATGCGGCCAGCGCCTCGGCCTGGGAATCGACCTCCGCAAAGGTCAGCGTCCCGTTGTCGTGCACGAGGTACGGACGTGCGGGGTCGGTCTTCGCACGGGCGGTCAGCGCAGACGCGATCGTGGACTCTTTCATGCGCTCGAGGAGCGCCATGGCACCTCCGTCCGGGTGGAACACTCGCGAAAGATAGGTGACGGCGAGGCGGGTCACGACCTCGGCGCGGCCGTCGAAGCCTCGCCTTCGAGAACCGCCGCCAGCGCGTCGCGCGCTGCGCCGTCCGGGACCTCGTGCGTCCACCCCGCACCCTCGTCCACACGCCCGATCTCGGCCAGGAGCACGTAGCGCGGGCGCCCCGCGCGGACTTTCTTGTCCGCGCTCAGGTAGGCGAGTGCTTCGTCGACGGACGGGGAGCTGCGCGGCAGCGGCACGAGCCGACGGAGGAGCTCGTCGAGTCGCCCGGCCGTTCCTCCGACCGTGATTCCGAGCGCTTCTCCGAGGCGGGCCTCGGCGCGCATCCCCACGGCCACGGCGCTCCCGTGTCCGATCCCATACCCCGAAGCGGCCTCGACCGCGTGTCCCAGCGTGTGTCCGAAGTTCAGGATCTGCCGGTAGCCGCCTTCGAATTCGTCGCGGTCGACCACGCCGGCCTTCAGGGTGACCGAGGCGAGGACCGTCTCGGCCGCGAGGGCGGGGTCGGCGTCGAGGAGAGCGGAAAGGTCACGCTCGAGGGCGCCGAAGTGCTTCGCGTCGAGGATCGCTCCGTGCTTCACGGCCTCGACCAGACCCTCTGCCCGCTCGGCGTCCGGCAGCGTCTCGAGCGTGCGCACGTCGGCGACGACCGCGACCGGCCGATGGAATGCGCCCACCAGATTCTTGCCCGCCTGCACGTCGACGCCCGTCTTGCCCCCGGTCGACGCGTCGACCATCGCGAGGTACGACGTGGGTACCTGCACCACGGGGATCCCCCGCATGTAGGTGGCCGCGACGAAGCCGGCGAGGTCGGTGGTCACGCCGCCGCCGATCGCGATCACCGCGGCGTCGCGTCCGTGACCCTCGGCGAGCAGGGCGTCGGTCAGGACCGACCAGGTGCGCCGCGTCTTCGAGGCCTCCCCGGCCGGGAAGTCGTGCACGGTGACGTGCAGCCCGGACGCCCGGAGCCGCTCCGCAACCCTCCCCCCGTGCAGGGGCATCACGTTGCCGTCGGAGACGATCGCCAGGCTCCGATCCGGCAGGAGCGCCTGCACCACCTCCTCGACGGCATCCAGAAGGCCGGCACCCACCACCACCGGGTAGCCTCCGGACCTCCCACCGACCTCGATCCGCCCGTGCTCGCCCGGGAGCTCGGGGAGGGTCATGGGCTCCGAGGGACGACGGCGACCTCCAGGGCCCGCTCGCCCAGACGCAGGAGCGAGCCCGGCCGACCGTCCACCGAAAGCGGCTCGGCCCGGACCGAACCGCCGAAACGACCGCCGGCGCCGCGCACCGCTTCGAGGAATCGATCCCGCTCTCCCTCCCCTTCCCAGACGACCGCCCAGGCGAGAGACGCTGCAGCGTCACCCTCGCCCCCCACCAGCGCCCATCGGTCTCCGTCCCACCCTGCGGCGACGGAGGCGGCCCGGGCCGGCGACATGCCGACGACGTCCTCGAGCAGGATCGTGAGCTCCAGGAAGCCCAGCGTATCGGCGAGCCGGACCGCTTCGCCGGCGATCGTCAGCGAGAGCTCGACCGGCGGCTCCGCCCAAGGACTCCGCACCTGCTCCGTGGAACGAGGCATCGCGTCGCCGAACGGACTCTTCCGTCGACCGTCGGTCCAGAGCCGCTGCACGTACGCCGCGCCGGCGACGTATGGAAAGACGAGGGCGTCGCGCACGACACGCGGCGCACCCGCGAGGGCCGGGAACTGGGCGCTCATCCCCTCGAGCGCCGGACCCACCTGCGCCGCGAAGTCGGGTACGGCGCCCAGATCGACCGGTGCACCCGTCATCTGCTCGGTGAGGTACTCGAGCATGACGAGGGTGGCGTGCCCCTCGACCGCCGCCATGGCGGCCGTGGACCGGTCGTTGCCCGCGTCCGGATCGGTGAGCGCACGCAGGTCGGCGGACTGGTCCTGGACCGCGTGGACGAGCTCGTGGACCAGAAGCGCCTCGAGCGCCGCCGGGGGCTGGTCGTCGAGGACGTACAGCGCGGTGGAGTCGGGCTCGTAGAAGCCGGCGACCTGCTCCCCGTACAGCTCGAGGAGGAGCGCCCGCAGGTCGAGGTCGGGGGGGACGAGGCCGAGGAGGGCGTAGGCGTCCACGCGGGCGTCCGCCTCCTCGTGGGGCAGATCCTCGTCCAGCTTGAAGGTGAGGTAGCGGGCCAGCTCCTCCCGCGAGCGGAGCTCGAGGCGCACCGGCTCCCGCAGCTCCATACCGGCTCGGCGGGAGAGGTCCGGCAGCAGCTCGGCCGCCATCGCGCCCAGCTCGGGATCGGACGAGAGGACGAGCGTCGACTCCGACTGTGCGCTGCACCCGGATGCCGTGGCCGCCACGCAGACGACATGAAGAAGCAGACGGGCGACGGGCTTCATTCGGAGCGAGCGGGCGGTGGACGAGCGACGTCGCGGAGCTTCGTCGGAACCCGCGACGGGGTCAAGGAGAATGAATTCTTGAGCCTGGCGGCGCCGCGCGCGTAGCTTCCGGCTCGGGAGATCGTGGCACCGCGCTTGCACGAAGAGCGGGGCGGGGCTCGGCAGCGAAGGGGGAACCGCAGGATGATGGCGCGCGCGAAGCCTAAGATCGAACGGGTGGCGAGCGGACTGAAGGAGCGTCTCGCGCCCTTCTGGTACCCGAAGGAGACGCTGGCGACCGTCGCGTTCCTCGCAGCGGTGGGGCTGGGCGGAGCCTGGGGAAGCTGGCGCAACCTGTGCGCCGGCGAAGCGTGCCCCTCGATCGCCCAGATCAGCACGTTCGAGCACGAGCAGAAGAGCCGCATCCTGGGGTACGACGGAGAGCCGATCGGCGAGCTCGGCTTCGAGGCCCGGACCCCGGTGGACATCCGCGCCCTGCCGGAGTGGGTCCCGCAGGCGGTCATCGCCACGGAGGACAAACGCTTCTACGGCCACCGTGGCTTCGATCCCATCGGCATCACCCGAGCGGCCGTCGGCGTTCTGACCTTCAACTACGCGGGCGGCGGCAGCACCATCACGCAGCAGCTCGCCCGCAACATGTTCGAGGAGAAGATCGGCTTCGAGCGGCGCTACGTCCGCAAGCTGAAGGAGGTCCAGGTCGCCATGGAGCTGGAGCGCTCCTACTCCAAGGAGCAGATCCTCGAGGCGTATCTCAACGAGATCTACATGGGCCGTGGGTACGGATTCCAGAACGCGGCGCGTGGCTACCTCGGCAAGGACGCCACCGAGATGAACCCGGCCGAGGCCGCGCTCCTCACCGCCATTCTGAACCGTCCGGGCCGCTACGACCCCTTTCGCAATCCGGAGAACGCGCTCGCACGCCGCAACCTCGTCCTCGAGCTGATGGCGCAGCAGGGATACCTGAGCCCGGAGGAAGCGACCCGCTGGAAGGCTTTCCCGCTCCCCGAAACGGAGCCGGAGCGCGAGGTCACGGACCTCGCGCCCTACTTCACCGAATGGGTCCGGCAGATCCTCGACGACCGCTTCGGCAGCGAGATCTACCGAGGCGGCTTCCGCGTGTACACGACGCTGGACGTCGAGATGCAGAAGGCCGCCCGGACGGCGATGGAGAACGGGTGGCGTGAGATCGAGAACGATGCCCGCTTCGCGCATCCCAGGTACGAGGAGTTCGACACGGTCGAGGCCTTCCCGGGACAGACGCCCTACCTGCAGGGGGCCCTCGTGGCGCTCGACCCCGAGACGGGGCACGTGAAGGCGATGATCGGCGGACGCGACTTCGGGCAGTCGAAGTTCGACCGGGCGCGGCTCGCGCGCCGCCAGGCCGGTTCCTCGTTCAAGCCCTTCGTCTACACATCGGCGATCACCACGGGGATCCCGGCCTCGTACGTGCTGGAGGACAACGCGGTCGTCTACCCCCAGCTCGAAGGCGAGGACTGGCGCCCGTCGAACTTCACCGAAGAGTTCAGGGGGCCGATGACGATCCGCGAGGGGCTGTACACCTCGACGAACATGATCGCCATCAAGCTGGGCTGGGAGGAGGTCGGGATCGAGACGGTCGCCCAGACCGCTCGGCGCATGGGCATCCTGACGCCGATCAACCGCTTCCCCTCGACGACGATCGGCGCCGCCGAGGTGATCCCGATCCAGGTCGCCGAGGCGTATTCGACCTTCCCCAACATGGGAACGAAGGTGCGCCCCTTCCCGATCCTCCGGGTGGAGGACCCCAACGGCATGGTGGTCTGGGAGCCACAGCCCGAGCGTACGACCGTGCTCGACAGCCTGCCCACGCGGATCATGGTCGACATGCTCGAGGACGTCGTCCGCCGCGGTACGGCGTGGACTGCGGTGCGCTCGCGGGCCGGCCTCCCCTACGCCGTGCCCGCAGCCGGGAAGACCGGCACGACGAACGACGGCACGGACATCTGGTTTTCGGGCTTCACGCCGAATCTGCTCGCCACACTCTGGTTCGGCCTCGACCAGCCGCAGCCGATCTTCGATCTGCGGCGCGGCGGCGTGGCGACCGGCGGTGGACAGGCCGCACCGGTGTGGGGCGCGTTCATGCGCCGCGTGTACATGGGAGTCGAGGCGGACGCCGAGGCCGGAATCGAGGAGGAGCCGTCGCTCCTGGCCGTCCCCGACGGGTGGGCGATCCCGGAAGGGCTCAACACGGTGCTCGTGGACCGGAAGACGGGGCTCCTCGCGTCGCGATGGTGTCCGGAAGAGGATCAGTACCTGGAGTACTACATCCCGGGAACCGAGCCCACCGAGTTGTGTGACCGCTCGAGCCGCCGCTTCCGCTTCCCGCGCATCCGCGGGTACGACTGAGCCCGCGAGTACCGCCGAGCCCCGAATCCCTGCGCCACCGGCGTCCGGGTGGCGCGTCTACACGCGCCTGGGCACGTCAGTTCGGCAGACGCTCCCGTGCGGAGCCGACCGCGTCGTCGATGCGATCCTTGAGCTCGTGGGCCAGCTCGTCGAAGCGGTCCGTGGCCGTGCCCTGGATGCGCGCGGCCGACCGGCGGATCCGTCGGCGGGTGCGTCGCCCCGACTGCGGAGCCGTAAGCATCGCGACGCCGGCTCCGATCATGCTCCCCAGGAGGAGTCCGGTGACGAAGCTCCAGGCCGTGCGCTCGGTTTCGGATTCCATGATTCTCACTCCCGCGGATGTTCGCTCTCTGCACTGTATATTTGCGCATCGGCCCGAATCGTTCCGGATCCCACCCGCGAGGCGAAGGATGAGCAGCAGCAGCGCAACCGCCCGAGAGGTCGCACTCCCCGTGGCGGTCTTCGACGCGCTCCGTGCCGAGATCGAGAAGGATCTCGGGACGTACGAGACCGTACGCGCCCTGCACCAGGCCGGATACCACGCGGGCGTCGTCGCGGCGAGGACGCTCGATCGGGAGGCCGGTGGGAGCGCTCTCGAACTCTCGGGTGCCGGCTTCTGGGGCCACCTCTCGGACTACTTCTCGAAGCGCGGATGGGGCTCGCTCTCGCACGAAGCGGTCCACCCGGGCGTCGGGGTCCTGTCGAGCTCCGACTGGGCCGAGTCGGCGGTCGGTGGGGACGACGAGACGGCATGCGGGATCTCCGCGGGCTTCCTTTCCGGCCTGCTCAGCCAGCTCACAGGCCGGGCGGTCGCCGTCCTCGTGATCCGCTGTCGCGGGCGAGGAGACGGGGGTTGCGACTTCGCCTTCGGCTCCGAGAAGGCGATCCACAAACTCTACGGTCGGATGCTCGACGGGGCGGAGTTCTCGCACGCGCTCCAGGCGCTTTAGGTTGGCAGGTCTTCGAGCCATGGGCATCGACTTCGGAGGGAAGCGGATCGGGCTGGCCGTGAGCGACCCGACGAACACGATCGCGACCCCGCTCGAGACGC
>JANQME010000016.1 GCA_028280205.1 Longimicrobiales bacterium | reverse complement strand
GCTCCGCCCTCGACCCGTGCCATCTTGTCGAGCGACTCGGCCGCACGGGAGCGGACCAGCGAGACCGGAACCTCGAGCTTCTGGAGGATCGGCACGACGATACCCTCCTCCTGCGTGAGGAGCGCGTTCAGGAGGTGGGCGCCGTGGATCTCGGCGTTGCCCCGACGACGCGCATCGAGCGCCGCCGTCTGAAGGGATTCCGCCGCTTTGACGGTGAGCTTGTCGGGGGAGAGCATCATCCTGTCCGTTCCGAAGGAGCATCACGAGCAATTCCTGCCACATCGGCAGATATCGCGCGTTCTGCCCCCATAAAGGGACAAGTTCCGGGCCACGCGCCGCGGGATGTCCGGGTCGCGCCGGGCGGGATGTCGAGGCGGCGTGGGGGCGCGACCCTCCCCGCCGTCAGTTCCGCGGCGTGCCCTCGACGGTCTTGATGCGCGTACCCGTCGACAGCACGTCGCCGGGGCCGACCCGGTTGTAGCGGGCCAGCACGTCGAGCTCCACAGGCTGCGGGTTACTCTGCACCCAGCGCGAAAGCGAGGTCGGCTCGGAGAGGGTGATCATGCGCAGCCGCAGCGGCTGCACGGACAGGACCTCGGGGTCGGTCACGACCGCGAAGCTCGAGATCGTCGCTGCGACCGCGCCGGCGTGGGTGGACCATGCGGAGGTCTCCGCGTAGCCGAGCATCCGGTACGTCAACGCACCGTGTCGCACGAAAGCCACCTCGCCCGCCACCGTGCCCTGCTCCGTCGTCGCCCGAAAGTTGGAGCGGTGGAGGGTGAGGTCGCCCGACCTGGAGGTGGAGCCCGGCCCACCCGACACGCCCTCGGCCGAGAGGAAGCCCGAGAGCGCGGTGGCCGGATCCTCGGCGTCCTGCTCGAGCGTGAGCACGATCACGGCGTCCTGGGAGGCGGGCTGTGCGCCTACGAGCGTCTTCTGGTTCACGGTCTCCCAGCCCCCGGGGAAGGTGACCTCGAAGGCGAGCTCCGGCTGCAGGAAGCGCGGGCCCTCGAAGTAGCCCTCGCGTGGGTTCGTTCCGACGACCATGCCGTCGATCATGTCGAGGTAGACATCGCGGTTCACCGTGCCCTGGCGCGACGCTCCGGTCTGGGCGATCTCCTCGCGGATGTCGGCCTCGCGGTTCTCCGGGTAGGGATGCGTGAGCTGCCACTCGGGGAGCTGGGCCGCTCCGCCCCCGCCGCCGCCGACGGACCCGAGCATCCGGAAGACCCCGATCATGGCATCGGCGTCGTACCCCAGACGGGAGATGTACCGGAGTCCGAGCCGATCCGACTCCGACTCGTCCCCACGCGAGTACGACAGGTTGAGGAGCTGGAGCCCCTGTACGGCGAGCCCACCGTAGCGTCGAACCTCCTCCGAGACGATCGCCCCGACGCCGAGAAGCCCCATCTGGAGCTGCTGACGACTCATCTGGCTGGCGCCGTGGCGCGCCGTGACGTGGCCGACCTCGTGGCCGAGCACGCCCATGAGCTCCGCCTCGGACACGAAGTGCAGCAGGATGCCGCGGGTCACGTAGATGAAGCCACCCGGCAGCGCGAAGGCGTTCACGATCGGGTCGTCGACCACCTTGAACGACCACGGCAGGTTGGGGCGCTCGGAGACCTCCGCGATGCTCAGACCCAGCCGTGAGACGTACTGCTGGAGCTCCGGGTCGTCGACCAGACCATACTGCGCGGTGATCGCCGGATCCGACTGCCGGCCCAGGGCGATCTCCTGACGCTCCGAGACGAGCATGAACTCCCGGGCACCGGTGGCCGGATTCACCGCACACGAGGTCAGCGCGAGCAGGCTGCAGGTGAGTGCGATGCGGAGGTGCATGGAACGACGTCTTCGGAGTCGCGGGGGCGTCTCAGAGTAACGGTAGCGAAGGACCGGATGCGACGGGAGGCGGCTTTCCGTCACGGAGGACGGTCGGGACGGACCCTGGCGTCCAGAACGGGATAAGGAGATCGTTCCCACGACTCCACTCCTGTCCTGCGTGTCGCCGATCGTGCTCCCGCCCTCGTTCGCCTCGTCCCGCCTGTCGTCGGCTCTGTGCCACGGCGGAGCGACGCTGGGGCTCCTCGGCGTCATCGCTTGCTCCGGGCCCACGACGGACACGATCGACCGCGAGGTCTTCATCGACGCCTACGTGGAGCTCCGCACGGCCGCGCTCGATACGGACAGCACGCGTGTAGGTGTCGCCGAGCGCGACGAGATCCTGCAGCGGCTCGGGGTCACGGCGGACGAGCTGGTG
>JANQME010000458.1 GCA_028280205.1 Longimicrobiales bacterium | reverse complement strand
CCTTCTGCCCGAAGTAGCCGCCGCCCTCCTCGGGCACGAGCTCGACCACACCACCCCGGTTGAGTGCCTGGAATTCGAGCAGCTCTCCCGAGAGGAGCCGGGCACCGACCGAGCTGAAGGTGAAGCGGTAGAGCGGGCTCTCCACCGCGACCTCGATCTCGGGTGCCTCGAGCACCGGCGCCGCGTCGGTCGTCGGGGCGGCCCCATCCTGCCCCGGCTCGCCGGTCGCGCTCGCGTCGGCCGCGGCCGCGTCACCCGCGACATCGGACCCCGGGTCCGTGCCCACCCCTTCCGCACCGTCGAACCCGCCCGCGGCCGCGCGGTCCTCGCCCGTCGGGCCCCCGTCTACGACGGCCGCCGCTGAATCCGCCGCCCCGGCCTCGGGCTCCGGCACGACCGGCGGGAAGAGCCGGTTCGTGCCGACGAGGACGGTCAGCATGAGGAGCACGGCGAGCAGAAAGCGGGCTTCGGTCTTCATCGTTCGGTGTTCAACCCTCGATCCGGGCGGCGGCCCTCTCCATACGGGGTGCGCCGTCGGGATGTTCAGGTGACGCGAGCTTCGACGGAGGCGTCGCGGACGGGTTCGACGGAGCCGGCGGGACCGGGTCCCAGCCGTGTTCGCCCCACGGGTGACACCGCCCGATCCTCCGCGCCGCGAGCCACGAGCCGCGCAGCGCGCCGTGCCGACGCAGCGCCTCGATCGCGTACGTCGAACAGGTCGGCGTGTACCGGCACGTCGACGGCGTCCAGGGCGAGATCGCGTTCTGGTAGAAGCGGACCACGCGGATCAGAAGCTTCGTGAGCACAACCCCTCCACCAACGTCGTCACTTCGTCTTCCAGCACCGCGAACGGCGCACCGTAGGCGGATCGATGCGCTCGGATCAGCAGATCGAGGTGCACGCCCGCCGAGTCGAGCGCGGGGAGAGCACAGCGGCGACCGATCTCGCGCAGTCGGCGCTTCACCCGGTTCCGGTCCACGATCCGATGCCCGTGTTTCGGAACGATCAAGCCCAGGCGGGAACGCGAAGCGGGGGACGCGGCGAAGAAGACGTCCATGTTCTTCGTCCTCTTCCGCTCCCCCCGCTCGAGCAGTCCACGGATCTCCGAACCGAGTCGAATGCGCGCCTCGCGCGGGAGACCCTCACCCCGGGCCGGGATCGAGCCGTCTACTTCCCGCCGATCTTCACGACGAGCTTCGCCCGACCGCGCTTGCGCCGCCGGTTCAGCGTCTTGCGACCGCCGGCCGTCTTCATGCGAGCGCGGAACCCGTGCTTGTTCACGCGCTTGCGGTTGCGCGGCTTGTACGTCGGCTTCATTCCGGCCAGCCCGATTCATGGTACGACGTTCGTAGACGAGCTTTGGAAGGTAGCCGGAGCCCCCGGAACGGGTCAACGGGAAGACCGGGAAACCGGCCGAAACCCCAGTATTTCCGAGCCCTCGGCGCCCGTTTTGACATCGCCCCGAGGGGTGGATAGCTTCGACCCCCCTCGCCCGTTCGGGAGGGCGTTCACACCCCACCGGAAACGCCCAGGAAAAGCGCTGACGGATGCCACCGGACTCCACCCGTCTCCTCGCCGTCGGCGACCCCATCCACGCCGGAGCGGAGACCGGGAGACCCCGGTGGAGCTGACCGCGGCCGACCTCTGGTCGCGGATTCAGGAGAACGTTCGAGAGTCGGTTCCCGACCACGCGTTTTCCTCCTGGATCGAGGGCGTGCGCGCCGTCGCACTCGCGGAGGACGAGCTTCTGCTCGAGGCCGGCAATCGCTTCAAGGCCGAGTGGCTCGAGGACAAGTACGGCGATCTACTCGAGGCCCGCGCAGCCGACGTCATCGGCCGGCCCGTCCGCGTGACCGTGCGGGGCGCGGCCTCGCCCGACGCCTTCGCGCCGCCCGACGTCCGGGTCCAGCCGCCGCGGCCGGACCCGCAGACGGACCCACACACGGACCCTCGTGCGGAGTCCGAGACGAACGAGCCGAGCCCGGGCGGCGTCTTCGCCGGACCGGTGGGCGCACCTCCCGGCCGAGCGCCGGCCCGCGTGCTCGGGAACCGGACGCCGTGCCTCAACGAGCGCTACACGTTCGAGCGCTTCGTCGTCGGCCCCAACAATCAGCTCGCCACGGCCGCCGCGAGCGCGGCCGCCGACCAGCCGGGTCGCCTGTACAACCCGCTCGTCTTCTACGGCGGGGTGGGTCTGGGCAAGACGCACCTCATGCAGGCGATCGGTCACCGCGTGCTCCAGTCGAACCCGCACGCGCGCGTCACCTACGTCTCGGCCGAGCAGTTCATGAACGAGATGATCACCGCGATCCAGCGCGGCACGACGGCGAACTTCCGGGCGCGCTACCGCGACATGGATCTGCTCCTCGTCGACGACGTGCAGTTCCTCCGTCACAAGGAGAGCACGCAGGACGAGTTCTTCCACACCTTCAACGCGCTCTACGACTCGCACCGCCAGATCGTTTTGACCGGCGACCGGCCGCCCCGGGAGCTCGAGGGCGTGGAGGAGCGGCTCGTGTCGCGCTTCGACTGGGGCCTGACCGTAGACCTGAGGCCTCCCGACCTCGAGACCCGCATCGCGATCCTGCAACGGAAGGCCGAGGAGGAGGGACTTTCGCTCGACGGCGAGGTCATCGAGTGCATCGCGCACTCCTGCACCTCGTCCGTGCGCCAGCTCGAGGGAGCGGTCATCAAGCTGCTCGCCGTCTCGTCCGTCTGGAATCGGGAGATCACGCCCGACTTCGTGCGCCGTGTGCTCGCCTTGCGCCGACGCGAGCAGGAGCCGCGCAGCCCGGTCGCCTCCCCGGAGAAGATCCGGGAAGAGATCGCCGGAGCCTGGCGTGTCCGTCCCGAGGCTCTCGCCGGGAAGACGCGGACGCGGACCGTCACCGAGGCGCGTCACGTGGCGATGTACGTCATGCGCACGATGCTCGAGATGCCGTTCACCGAGATCGGTCGCTGCTTCGGTCGGGACCACTCCACCGTCCTCTACTCGGTCCGCAAGGTGGAGCGTCGCATGAAGCTCGATGACGCCTTCCGCGACCGCGTGCAGGACGCCATGCGTGACCTCAGACGCGGACGCTGAGTCCGTTGCCGATCCCTTGGGAAAGAGCTGTGGAAAGTTGTGGGATCACTCCGGCTTCTCCACGTAGCCGATCTCCGTCCTCCACACCCCTTCCGACGCCGGCGGGTTTTCCACAGTGATCCACGGAGCCGCCCAATGGCCGAAAAACCTTGCAGTGACTCGTCGAATGGACCCTCGGAGCGTCCCGTTCTCCACAGATCCACAGCCCCTACTACGACTGTTCTTTTGAAGAGAGAAGAGAGATAGTATCTCAGCCTCGGAAAAACGGACCGGGCCTCGGCCGCGGACACGGACGCCAGGAGCGCCTCCCCGATGAACTTCACGATCACCCGCCAGAATCTGCACAACGGGCTCGCTGCGGTTTCCGCCAGCATCCCGTCGAAGACGACGCTGCCGGTGCTCTCGAACATCCTTTTCGAGGCGACCGAGGACGGCGTGTGGATGAGTGGCACGGACCTCGACGTGGCCGTTCGAGTGAAGGTGCCCGCAGACGTGAAGGAGGGCGGCAGCCTCACCGCTCCGGGCAAGAAGCTGCAGGAGATCACACGCGAGCTTCCGGACCAGCCGGTCGAGGTTACCACGCGTGGTGACCAGATCGAGCTGCAGTGCGGGCGTAGCCACTTCAAGTTGAACGGTCTGCCCGCGGACGAGTTTCCCACGCTCGCCGAGGTCGATTTCTCCGAGGGCCTCACGGTCACCGGGAAGGACATCAACCGCCTCATCCACCACACCTCGTTCGCGGTCTCGACCGAGGAGAGCCGTCCGATCCTGAACGGCGTCCTGTGGGAGCTGCGCGACGGCGCGATGAAGATGGTTGCGACGAACGGTCACCGCCTCGCACGCATGGGCGTGACGGTGGAGGCGACGGGCACGCCGAGCGCCGACTTCATCGTGCCGCCGGCCGCGCTCTCCCAGGTGCAGCGCCTCTTCAAGGACGACGACGAGCTGGCCGTCGCGCGCAGTGGGAACCATCTGGGCTTTCGGGCCGATACCACCGAGATCTACACGCGCCTCATCGAGGGTCAGTACCCGAACTACGACCAGGTCATTCCGCGGGACAACGACAAGGTGGCGCTGATCGAGAAGAAGGCGCTCGAGTCCGCCGTGCGGCGCATGGCGGTGGTCGCGTCGGACCAGACGCACCGGATCCGGCTCCGCTTCGAGAACGGCCGGGTGCACCTCAACGTGCTCACGCCCGATCTGGGCGAAGGGCACGACGAGCTGGAGGTGCAATACGAGGGCGAGGAGCTCGAGATCGGCTTCAACGCGAACTACCTGCTCGAGGTGCTGCGCCACATCCCGTCCGAGGAGGTGAACTTCGCCTTCAAGGCTCCGGAGCGCGCCGCGACGATCGAGCCCGCGGGCGACGAAGAAGAGGATTACCTCTGTCTGGTGATGCCGCTCCGGCTGCTGGACTGAGACGCCGGGACGGCGCGGGTCCGGGGCCTACCCTCCTGGTCGTTCACCTGATCGGCAACCTTCGGTTGATCCTCGAAGCCATGTCGACCAGGCCTGCAAGCAGCCCGAGCGCCAGGTAGAGCATCAGGATGAAGCCTGCTCCGCCCAGCAGCCGCAGCCAACCGTCGGGGAGAAGGACGACGGCCATGCCGCCCAGAGCACATGCGATGGCACAACCCATCATCGATGGGGGCCGAGGCGTAGAGTCGCTCGCCCATTGAGTGGTTACTCTGGCCGCACCGAAGCTGGCGATCAGTCCGATGACGACCCACGTGGCCAAGGCCAGGCCGTTGGGTTGATCAGTCAGGGCTCCAATGTCGCGGAACACCCCGTCGAGGCAGGCGGCCGCCACCCCGGCGAGGAAGGCAGGAGGCCCGATGGATCGATACGACATTCTAGATGGGCAGTTGTTTCGCCCTGGCATGCCAGCTCCGGAAGCCGAACCAGGCGAGGGCTGCCAGCAAGAAGACAAAGAGCCCGTAGACACTGGACGCCAGCGGCACGGCGATCCCCGTGGCGATCAGCCAATGTGCACCCGGTTCTATCGGCGCAGCGGCGCGCACGCTTAGCGCGGTCACGATCAGACCGATGAGGGTGTGGATGCAGGCGACCGCGAAGGTGAACGCCCCCCAGAAAAGACTGGCGTCCATTGTCGACCGCGCTTGCGCACGGTCCGCCGCTTGCCCTCGAGAAGCGTGCCACACCGCCCTGGCTGCCACGCCGAAGGTGACCAGCGCGAAGAAGGAGACGGATACGAGGGACTTCCCCATGAGTCGGATCGAGGGCGGGGGAGGTGTCGAGGATCCGACTTGTTCGACGATCTCGTGTAGTGGAAGGATCGAGAGCATTCGGGCACTCCTCTCTGGCTGTCAGAGGGTCGTCCGCGCTCCCTCCGCTGTCAGGTTATGTCGACCGTCTTTATATCGACGATCTTTATATAGGCCATCTCCTTGGGGATTGCAAGAGAACCGGCTTGATGGGGAAGTGGGCGTGGCCCGGCCCTGATCGGCTACGCGTTGAGATCGACCGTGGAATCGCGCCGGCTAGGCCTCGCCGCCCGCGGCGCGGGCCGCCTCGACGAGCTCCGCGCCGGTGAAGATCCCGATCAGCGGGATTCCCTGGTCGGCGAAGAAGCCCTCGGCGGTCTCCGATCGGTTCACCATCGCGAGCACACCTACGATCGAGGCCCCGTGCGTGCGCACCGCCTCGATGGCTTCGAGCGTGCTCCGCCCGGTCGTCAACGTATCCTCCAGGATGAGGGCGCGACCCTCCGGCGTCAGGCCGCCCTCGATACGCTGTCCGGTCCCGTGGTCCTTGGCGCGCTTGCGTACCGTGAAGCCGTCGATCGGCCTTCCGTCGAGTGCGCTCTGGTGCGCGATCGCGTAGGCGATGGGATCGGCACCGAGTGTGAGGCCTCCGACGTGCGTTGGGGCCAGCCCGCTCTCGCCGATCGCCTCCAGCCCGACCCGGCCCACCAGGAGCTGGCCTTCGGCCGACATCGTGGTGCGGCGTGCGTCGACGTAGTAGTCGGACTTCGCACCGCTGGCGAGCGTGAAGTCGCCGAGCCGGACGGAGCGGCGAACGAGCAGCGTCTTGAGTCGATCCTTGTCGGTCACGCTTCCTCCGTCTCCATCAGCCTCGTGTCTCGGTCAGTCCGGCGCGCACCTCGTCGGGCACGCGAATGGGCTTGCGGTCGGGCCCGATCCAGACCGCGGTGATCCGAGCGCGCGCCACGGTCGTCCCCGACCCGTCGTCCCGGATCATCTCCTGCTCGAGCAGCATGCTCGTGCGCCGGAACGAGGCCGCCCAGGTGCGGACGCGGAGCCGGTCCTCGCGCCCCGCCTCGGCGAGGTAGTCGACCTCGATGCGCACCACGAAGATCGCCCATCCTCGCTCCCCGAGGAGGGCCCACGGGAAACCCGCCTCCCGGAGCGCCTCGAAGCGCGCGTGCTCGAAGTAGTTCAGGTAGACCGCATGATTCACGTGGCCGAACGAATCGAGCTCGGAGGTTCGTACGCCGAAGATCGTCTCGGCCACGGGGTGGCTCGGGG
The DNA here is from genome assembly GCA_028280205.1 of Longimicrobiales bacterium. GTDB lineage: Bacteria > Gemmatimonadota > Gemmatimonadetes > Longimicrobiales > Gaopeijiaceae > UBA2589. Next base: position 1,082 of record JANQME010000458.1, on the reverse strand, counting down.
GCGGGCCGAACGCGGTCATGGGCGAAAGATCGCGGAGCTCCCCACGGCATCAAGCGTGCTTCGCGTCTCGGTACGGGTCGCGCCAGCGAATTCGATGTCCGAATTTCGGTGGAGCGTTCCGGTCGACCCACCCACCTTCCCGAGCATGAACACACACACACTTCCACCGGAACCGGTCATGCTCCAGGCCTTCCTCGATCGCGACGCCTCGTACGACGGGATCTTCGTCACGGGCGTCCACACGACGGGCATCTTCTGTCGGCCGACCTGCGCGGCCCGCAAGCCCCGGCCCGAGAACGTCTCCTTCTTCGCGAATCCGCGGGACGCGCTCCTGGCGGGGTACCGCCCGTGCCGCCGCTGCCGGCCGCTCGAGCCGCGGGACGCACCCCCGTCTTGGCTGCGCGGCCTCCTCGACGAGCTCGATTCCGACCCGGCGCGCCGCTGGACGGATGCGGACCTGCGGGCCCGCGGCCTCGGACCGGAGCGCGTGCGGCGCTGGTTCAAGCGACACCACGGCATGACGTTCCAGGCGTACAGCCGGGCCCGCCGGCTTGGTGCGGCCCTCGGCCGCGTTCAGGACGGCGACGGGGTGGGCCGCTCGGCCTACGAGGTCGGGTACGAGTCCCTCTCGGGCTTCCAGGAAGCGTTCCACCGCTACTTCGGTGAGCCCCCGACCGCGCTCGACGGGCGACCGGTCGCGCACGTCCAGCGGATCGCCACCCCGCTCGGCCCCATGCTCGCGGCGGCTACGGACGAGGCGCTCTGTCTCCTCGAATTCGTCGATCGCCGCATGCTCCCGCGGCAGGTCGCCCGGATCCGGCGGCGTGCCGGCGTGGTCTTCGTGCCCGGGAGCAGCGCGATCCTCGAGCAGACGGCGGCCGAGCTGGAGGAGTACTTCGACGGTCGGCGCACCCGCTTCGACATACCGCTCGCGCCGTACGGCTCCGACTTCCAGCGTGCGGTCTGGGACGTGCTGCTCTCGATCCCGCCGGGACAGACCCGGTCGTACGCGGAGGTCGCGGCCGCGGTGGGGCGCCCGGGCGCGGTTCGGGCCGTGGGCACGGCGAACGGCGCCAACGCGC
>JANQME010000457.1 GCA_028280205.1 Longimicrobiales bacterium | reverse complement strand
CTCCCTGCGGCCCGTGCTCGCGCTGGACCCGTCCACCTCGGTGGAGACGGCCCTGACCCGACTGCGCCGCGGCGGCCACCGTCTGGCCGTCGTCGGGAGCCCCGAGGCGCCGCGCGGGTTGATCTCGCTCAAGGACTTGGTGGAGACGATCTCGGGCGAGTTGGCGGACTGGTAGCGAAGTCCCGGAACTGGCTGCAACCGGGGGCGCTGGCTAGGATATCCGCCCCCCGAGCGGGCTCCGCGCCCGCGGGAAGGACCCGAGACTTGTCCGAACGACCCGACCGAACCACTCCCGACGGCACCGGAACGACCCTCGTGGCGGGCCTGGCGCTGTGCCTGGTGGGGCTCCTGTCTCCGCTGCGACCCGCGCAGAGCCAGACGGACCCGCTGCCGACCCTGCCGTCCTTCGCGACGTCGGACTCGAACGGGAGCATGATCGCCGTGACCGGCGTCGATCTCACGGGCTCGTCGATCCTGTACGTGATCGACACGGACAACCGGCAGCTGTCGGTCTACCAGGCCACGGGCGGCTCGCGCGCCACGGCCAACGTGCGCTGGGTGGGAGCCCGGCGCATCGACCTGGACCTCCAGGTGGACGGGTGGAACGACAAGTCGGAGCTGGGATTCAAGGAGCTGCGCGACGAGTTCGAAAAGAACGCCAGGAACAGCTCGACCGGACAGTGACCCCGCGGGTCACGAGCAACAACGAACAGGAGCCTCCAACCGTGCCCGAGAAGGATTTCTTCAGCTTCGAGGAAGCGCTCGACGAGCTGCGACTCAAGGAAGAGGAGCTCAAGCGCCTCGTCTCCGAGGGTGAGATTCGCGCGTTCCGCGACGGCGAGACGATGCGCCTGCGCCGGGCCGACGTCGACAGCCTTCGTGCGGAGCTCTCGGGCGGGGAGGTGATCGACCTCGGCGACGCGACGGAAGAGCTCGTGTTCGAGGACGACGAGGACCTCGAGACCGGGATGGCCACCGAGGAGATCTCGGACATGGACACCCTGCTCGACGACGAGATCGAGGACGTGGGCGAGATCGAGGAGATCGAGGAGATCGAAGAGGTCGATCCCGAGCCCGCGCCGGAACCGGCGGCGCGCCCCCGGGCGACGGCCGCCTCCGGAGGCGCGGTGCGCCGCACCTCCTCGAAGTCGGGCGCCGGCGCCGAAGCGGCCCCGACGGAGGGACCCGGGACCCTGATCCTGATGATGGCCACCACGGTCATCCTCGTGCTCGCGCTGCCGGTCGTGATGTCCGCCAACTCCGGCAAGGTCGGGGGTCTGGCGAAGGGCATCGCCGGCATCTTCGGGGCCGAGTTCCCCGCCGACTGACCGCGCTTCGAATCGAGCGAACGGGGCGCCCGCGCTTGAACGGGGGACCTTCGGAGGGAAAGCTATGCCTCCTCGGCACCTAACCGAAGAAGGACCCCCATGACGCTCAGCAACCGGACTCCCATCACGCTCCTCTCCCTGGCGGCCCTGGTCGCCGGAACCTCCTGCGTCACCCAGCAGCGCTACGACGAGGCGCTCCAGTCGGCCGAGCTGTACCAGCGCAGCTACCACGACGCGGAACAGCACATCGCGGAGCTCGAGGCGGAGAACCAGCGGCTGCGCGACGGCGGTGCCGGGAGCTTGGTGGAGGCGTCCTCCACCCCGTACATCACGGACATCGACCGGCGCATCGACGAGCTCGACCGCATGCTCGCGGGGCTCGGGCAGGTCTCCGGGGACGTGACCCTGACGGCGATCGAAGGCGGTGTCGCCTACGACGTGCGCGAGGCGGTGCTGTTCGACTCCGGGTCCGCCGAAGTGCGTGCGGAGGGGCGGGCCCTCCTGTCGCAGCTCGGCCGCGAGATCGGGTCCCACGACTACGGCCGCATCTGGGTGCGCGGGCACACGGACAACGACCCGGTGAAGCACCCCGAGACGAAGCGACGCTTCCCGCACGGCAACCTGCAGCTCTCCGCCTGGCGCGCCGTCGAGGTGGCCGCCCTGCTGAAGCAGTCGGGCCTTCCGGAGAACGTCGTCGGCGTCGTCGGCCTCGGCGCCTCCCAGCCGCGCGTGCCCAACTCGAGTGCCGAGAACAAGCAGCTCAACCGCCGCGTCGAGATCATCGTGCTCGACGAGGGCGCGCCGGAGATGGCGGGCGACCGCTGAGGTCGCTCCCGGCGGAGTGACGTTCCCGAGAGCGCTCGCGTTCGGTTCGGTCCGCGCAGCGCTCGCGGTCCTGGTCCCCGTCTTCGTCCTCGCTCTCGTCTCGCCGGGCTGCCGCCCGGAGGCGACGGAGGAGCGCTCGCTCTACGAGCTGGAGCGCATGGCGTTCGTCCCGGCGATCACGCGCAGTCGCCTGATT
>JANQME010000379.1 GCA_028280205.1 Longimicrobiales bacterium | reverse complement strand
CGATCGATGCGACGAGGAAGACCGCCGCGGAGCCCTCGAGCGTGCGTGTCGCGGGCACACCGGCGAGCGAAGGGACGCGGTACGGATGACGGCCCCAGCGCGCCCCCACCGGCTCGCCCACGGCGTCCCCCCACCCCGCCGCCAGGTAGCCGACCGCCGCATACCGACCGGTGAGCAGGGCGGACGCCAATCCGCCCACTGCGGTCGTGACCAGCGGCACGACGATGAACAGGCTGCGCCGTGGTCGGTCGCGGTCGCGAGCCAGCGCCTCGTAGAACGGATGCCCGTCGCCGCGCAGCACCGTCAGGAGGACGATCGATGCCACCACCGTTCCGAAGACCATCGTCCCCGGCAACCCCCATACGTGGTGGACCACCGCCGCACCGGAGAAGATGGCGAAGTGGAAGAGCTTGCGGGTGTAGGCCACGGCGAGCCCACGCGACCGCACATGCGCCGCCACGGCCGCGGCGGACAGGCCGAAGAGGAGACCGGACGGGGCCACGATCGCGATCGTCGCGGTGGAGGGCACCATCGCCGCGAGGAGCTCGGTCAGGATTCGACTCCCTTCGACGCGCCGAAGCCCGTGCGCGTCATCGCGCCCCAACCCTCGACGCCGCGGATCGCGGAGATCGTGCCGCGCAGGCGCCACCACGCGTTGAGCTGCCGGTAGCCGAAGTTCTCGACGAGCGCGAGCGCGAAGAGCCGGAAGAGATCGCTGCGCTTCGGATAGCGACGAAAGGTGAGCTCCTCCATGGCGACCGACGCGAACGTGAGAATCCCGCCGAGCACGATCGCGAGCAGCAGGAAGGAGATGGCGAACTCGGTCGACGCCCGCCCGGCGATGACCGTGGCGGCGAAGGAGAGGTAGCCGCCGACCTCGACGAGCGGGCCCAGCATCTCCAGGAAGAAGAAGTAGGGGAACGCGAGCATCCCCGCCCGCCCGTAGCGCGGGTTGAAGAGCATCGCGCGGTGACGGAGCAGGGACTGGATGAGTCCGCGCTGCCAGCGATCCCGCTGCTGGCCGAGGACGCCGAGCGATTCGGGACACTCGGTCCACGCCACGGGGTCCGGGATGAAGGAGATGCGATAGGGGATCCGCTTCGTCCGATGATATCGGTGCAGGCGGACGATGAGCTCCATGTCCTCTCCCACGGTGTCCGTCGCGTACCCACCCGCGGCGATCACCGCGCTGCGTCGGAAGATCCCGAAGGCGCCGGAGATGACGAGCGTGGCATTGAGCGCACCCCACCCCATCCGGCTGGAGAGGAAGGCCCGGAGATACTCGATGACCTGAAGCCGGGCGAGGAAGCCCCCGGGCAACCGCACCTCGGTGACGCGTCCGTCCTCGACCACGCACCCGTTGGCGATCCGGAGGACACCCCCGACGGCGATCGTCGAGCGGTCGAGGATGAACGGGCGTACGATCCGATCGAGTGCGTCCGGCTCGAGGAGGGAGTCCGCGTCCATCGCGCAGAAGAGGAGCGTCTGACAGTAGTTGATCCCCGCGTTCAGCGCGTCGGCCTTGCCCCCGTTCGCCTTGTCGATCACCCAGAGGTTGGGCTGACGACGGGAGCGGTAGACGCCACGCACGTCCGCCGTCTCGAGCGATCCGATGCGGACCCGGTCGGTGCGGTCGAGCTCGAACGCCTCCGTGAGCTGCTCGAGCGTCCGGTCCGTCGAGCCGTCGTTGACGACGATGATCTCGACCTCGGGGTACTCGAGAGTGAGCAGCGAGCGCACGGACTCGACGCACGTCGCCTCTTCGTTGTAGGCCGGAGCGAGGAGGGTGACGGGCGGCGCCCAGTTCGCGCCGATCACCCGCATCGAGTCGAGCGCCCGGAGTGCGACCGAGAGCCGGCGGAGGGCGAAGAAGGCGAGTAGGGTGGTCGCGAGGTACACGGCGTTGAGCGCCAGGAAGTACACCAGAACCGACGCATTCATCACGTCGACGACCAGCCAGAGCGCCTCGATCACGAGTCGACCTCCTCGCGCACCTGCCCCAGGAGCGCCGCCCGCCGCGGGTGCTCGGCCGAGATGCGGCGCAGGAGCGCCGGGCCGCCGATCAAAAGGAGTCCCCGCGCCGCGTGCGACGAAACCCACGTCGATCCGTCGTGGAGGGCACGGACGAGCATCGGAACCACCTCTTCGTCTCCCAGGACGCCGAGCGTCCGAACGGCCTGCGCCCGGACAGCCGCGTCCGGTGCCTCGACCAGCGGAAGGACCGCGGGCAGGTGTTCGGGGCGGCCGACATCGTGCAGGAGCCTGAGCAGCGACGAGGTCAGATCGACGCTGCCCGACACGTCCAGCATCCGGGCGGCGACATCGGCCGCTTGGGGGTCGGTCTGAAGCTGGAGCGCGCTCGCGTAGACGGTCCTCAGCCAGTCGGGCGCGGCGGCGGCCAGGCCGTCCCGCAGACGGGGCGAAGCCTCCGGCCCGAAGTCCGCGAGCATCGCCCCCAGGAAGCGGTAGGCCCATCCCTCGAAGCGCGGCAAGATGGCGAGCACGCGGCCGACGTCGTCCGAGAACTCGGCGCGAGCGAGCGAGCGAGCCGCAACGATCGCCACAGTGGAGGAAGGATCCTCGAGGGCGGCGACCACCGTGTCGCGATGGCGTGGGAGCCCCAGGGCGCCGAGCGTCTGGACCGAGCGGAGGCGGACCTCCGGGCGCCGGTGCCGCGCACGCCGAGCGATCTCGTCGAGGTACGGCTCGGCGAGCCGGCGCAGCACGCGGAGCTCGTCTCCCCGTACCCGGCCGCAGTACTCCAGCACGAACTGCACGAAGGAGAGCTCGTCGTCCGCCGCCACCAGCGGTCGGAAATCCGCGGGCGAATCGGGGTCCGCGAGCGCCGCGAGCAGCGGCTCGGTCCATAGCTCACCCAGTCTCGACCGGGTCCGGTTGCGCCGATCCCACGCGATACGGAGCGCGATCGCATACCCGCTCGTAACCAGCGCCGCCACGAAGAGCGTCGACGTCGTCACCAGCAGAAAACGGAACGCAAGATCGTCGAGCGGTATCGAGTCGATCAGCACCGGTTCCACGCCTGCCTCTACACCTCTTCCCGGGACCGACCCCGGCGGAGGAGCCGCCAGACCCGAGCCGAGAGCTCCACCGGCGAGAAAGGCTTCAGAACGTAGTCGTCGGCACCGAGCCGAAAGCCTCGCACGACGTCCGCTTCGCCACCCATCGACGTCAGCATCATGATCGGCACGCTCGCGAACGCGGGGGAGCTGCGAAGGCGATCGAGCAGCTCGAAGCCCCCCATTCCGGGCATCTTCACGTCCAGGATGACGAGGTCGGGCGTACGTTCGAGCGCCGCTTCGTAAGCCCGCCGCCCGTTGGCGTAGAGCTCGACCTCCAGGCCCTCGCGGTCGAGTCGATGCTCCAGGATCGTTGCGGATATCTCGTCGTCTTCGGCCACCAGGACGTGCAGTCCGCCGGCGCTCCCGTACCCGTCGTCCGAAACGACCCGATTCCTCGCCGAGGCCGGGGCTCGGAAGAGTCGGCGCCGGGCGTCGTCGAGGGTGGTGTCGAGGGCCGCCTCCTCGACCACGTCGACGACCGAGATCGAGACGGTGAGCCGCAGCTGCTCGCCGTCCGGGTCGTCGAG
>JANQME010000079.1 GCA_028280205.1 Longimicrobiales bacterium | reverse complement strand
ACGCCGGAGGTCGTCGGGCGGGGCCGGGGGGACGCGCTCTTCCGCCTCGAGAGGAACGAGTACCGGGGTCGGGGCACGGCCCAGGCGAAGCTCGTGGATCTGCGTCCCGCCGCGTCGTGAGGATCATCGCGGGCCGTTGGCGGGGGCATGGCCTGAAGACGCTCCGGGGGCGGGAGGTGCGCCCCACCACCGACCGGATCCGCGAGGCGTGGATGTCCGCGCTCGGCCCCCGCGTCGTCGATGCGCGCGTGGTCGACCTCTTCGCGGGCTCCGGCGCGCTGGGTCTCGAGGCGCTGAGCCGCGGTGCGACCTCGGTCGTCTTCGTGGAGCGGAGCCGTCGGGCCCTGGAGGTCGTGCACAGCAACGTCGAGCGTCTTGCGGCGGGCGAGGAAGCCACGCTCGTCGGCGACGACGTCTTCCGCTTTCTGACCCGGCTGGACGCGCCCTTCGATCTGGCCCTCGCGGATCCGCCGTACGGGACCGGCGACGCCGAACGACTCGTCCACGCGTTCCTCCGCGATCCGTTTGCGCACGAACTCTGGTTGGAGCATCCTTTCCGCGAAGACCTTCCCCTTCCCGCGGGCGCGAAGACCCGACGCTACGGCGACACCGCGCTCTCCGTTCTCCAGGCGGTCGAATGAGGAGATCCGATCCCGTCGTGGCGCTGTACCCGGGGTCGTTCGATCCCCCGACGCGCGGACACGAGGACATCGTGCGCCGCGGCCTGCGGGTCGCGGACCGGATCATCGTGGGGGTCGCGGGCACCAGCACGCACGCGAAGAAGGGCCTCTTCACGGTGGACGAACGGGTCGCCCTCATCCGGGAGGTTTTCTGCGACGAGGAGCGGATCGTGCCCCTCGGCTTCCAGGGCCTCCTGGTCGACTTCGCACGCGACCAGGGTGCGACGCTCATCGTTCGGGGGCTGCGTGCGGTCTCGGACTTCGAGTACGAGCTCCAGATGGCGCAAATGAACCAGGAGCTCTGGCCGGAAGCGGAGACGATCTTCCTGGTACCCGAGGTGCGGAACTCCTTCGTCTCCTCGTCGCTCGTTCGGGAGGTCGCACGTCTGGGCGGGGACGTGTCGAGCTTCGTCTCCCCGCCCGTGCTCACCGCCGTGAGGAAGAAGCTCGGCGCATGACGCGGGAGTCGTCGTCGGAGGACGAGGACTTTCTCGAAGGACTGTACAGGCGGGCCGCCGCCCGCCCCCGCCGCCTGCTCTTCCCGGAGGGTGCGGAGCCGCGGATCCACGCGGCCGTGCGCACGATCCGGCGCGACGGCCTGCTCGAACCGGTGCTCCTCGGAGTCCGAGGGGCGGTGCGGGACGGCCTGGCGCACGGCGGCACCCCGCCCGACTCGGTCGAGATCGTCGACCCGACCGACGGTGAGCTGGTGGCCGCCACGCTCGCCTGGCTCAGAGAACGCCGAGCCAGCCGCCGGGACCGTTCTGTACGGCTCGAGGCGTGGGCACGGGATCCGCTCATGCAGGCCGGCTTCCTCGTCTCGCAGGGACGGGCCGACGGCGTGGTGGCTGGCTGCGCGCGCACGACCGGGGACGTGGTCCGGGCGGCCCTCGTCTCCGTCGGGCTCCGGGAGGAGCTGCGGACGCTGAGCTCCTCGTTCTACATGGTTCTCGACCGCGAGCACCGCGCGGGGCCGGCGGTCCTGAGCTTCACCGATGCCGGCGTCCTCCCGCACCCCGACGCCGAGCAGCTCGCCGACATCGCGGCCGCGGCGGTCCGGGCCCGCGCACGAATCGTGGGGGACGACCCCCGCGTGGCCTTCCTCTCGTACTCGACGCACGGTTCCGCCGACGGAGAAGGCGTGCGCGTCGTGCGCGACGCCGTCGCGCGCTTCCGTGCCCTCATGCCCGAAGTCGCGTCGGACGGCGAGCTCCAGGGCGACGCGGCTCTGGTGCCCGCGGTGGCGGAGCGCAAGGCGCCGGGATCGGCGGTCGGAGGCCGCGCGAACGTGCTCGTCTTTCCCGATCTCGATGCGGCCAACATCGCCTACAAGCTCGTGCAGCACCTGGCCGGGGCGATGGCACTCGGGCCGATCCTGCAGGGCCTGCGCCGGCCGTACAACGACCTCTCTCGCGGGGCGACGGCGGACGACATCGTGTCCGTGGCGTGCATCACGGCGCTGATGGCCGACTGACGCCGGCTCGCCGGCATTGCCGGCTGCTTTGCACTGTTCTTAACATTGACTCGCAACCCCAACACGCCAGGAGCGTCGATTCCATGAGCTTTCAGGTGTCGAAGAGCGGCGAGATCTCGCTCATCGAAGTCGAGGGCCAACTCATCGTGGGCAACCGCCAGGAGCTCAAGCAGCAGGTGCTCGAGCAGCTCGAAGGCGGCGACCGCAAGTTCGTCATCGACTTCGCCAACACCGGCTACATCGACTCGTCGGGGCTCGGCGTGCTGGTGAGCCTCTCCAAGAAGATCCGGGAGCAGGGCGGGGAGCTGCGGCTCTCCAGTCTCAACGAGGATCTGCGGACCCTCTTCGAGCTCACCAAGCTCGATACGCTCTTCCGGATCACCGACGACAAGGTCGAGGCCCTCGAGGGCTTCTGAGGCCCCTCGAAGGCTTCCAGGACCCTCCAAGGTTTCCAGACCACAACGGACGTGAACGAAGACATGGGGCGGGATCTCGTTCTCGAACTTCCTACCGACGTGCACTCCATCGAGCGCGCGGTCGATCTGGTCATGAACCGGTGCCTTTCGCGCGCCGGTCATGCCCGTCGGCTGGACCTGAACTTCCGCGTCGGGCTCACCGAAGCGCTCTCCAACGCCATGCTCTACGGCAACGCGGACGATCCGTCCAAGAGCGTGGTCGTCGAGATCTCGCACGAGGCGGGCGTGATCCGGGCGACCGTCCGGGACCACGGATCCGGCTTCGACCCCTCGACGGTCCCGGACCCGACGCGGCCTGAGAATCTGGCCCGGCCCTGCGGACGGGGCCTCTTCCTCATGCGTCAACTCCTGGACGAGGTCTGGTTCAACGACCGCGGCAACGAGGTCACCTTGGTGCTGCGACTCGACGCGGGCGGCCCCTTCGAGGGCGGCGCCGAAGCTTGAGCTCCTCGGACCGGCTCGTCCTCGGGGCGCTGCCGGAGCCGGTTCTCCTGACCCTCGAGCACTTCGAGGAGGCGTTCGGCGCGAAGCTGCGCCTCATCGTGCCTGCGGACGAGCCCGGCACCGCGGACGAGGTTCTGTACCAGTCCGACGGGATCGAGCGCCCGGAGGACGACCCGCCCGTGACCAGCGCGATCATCCCGCACCTGGGACCCGAGCTGGAGCTCCAGGTCCTCGACGCCGACCGGGCCCCGGTCGAGGCCGTCTCCGCCGCCCTCACTCCCTCCCTGGCTCAGGGCTTCGAGGCGACGCGCGAGATCCAGTTCTTCACCTACGAGCTCTCCGAGCGGTTCGAGGAGATCAACCTTCTCTACTCGATCAGCGAAACGCTCGGCTCCACGCTCGACATGGACAGCGGGGCGGCGACGATCCTGGCCGAGGTACGGGACGTGATGGGGGCGAAGCGGGGCTCGCTCTGGGTCCAGGACCCCCTGGACGGCCGGCTGCACATAGCGGCGGAGGTGGGGGACGACGGCCGCACGGATCCGCTCCCTCCGGACGACCCGGACGCGATCACCTCGATGGTCTTCCGCGAGGGCCGCTCGATCATCGCCTCCCGTCAGCCCAGTGCCACGGAGCGGGCCGAAGGCGCGGAAGGCGACTCGTTCCTCTCCGTCCCCATCCGGTACTCGCCGGGGGGCGGAGCGTCGCGCACCGTGGGCGTCATCAACCTCATCGGTCGGCTCGACGGCGGGAAGTTCTCGTCGGCGAACCAGAAGCTCCTCGCCGCGATCGCCTCGCAGGTCGGTGCGGCGATCGAGAATCACCGCCTGGTGCAGGAGAGTCTGAGCAAGGAGCGCATGGCCCGCGAGATGGAGCTCGCGCACGACCTGCAGATGAAGCTCCTGCCGAACGCCGGTCGTTTCGAGGCCGCGGACGCCGCAGGACGGGTGCAGCCGACCGAGCTCGTGGGCGGGGACTTCTACCAACTCTTCGAGCTGCCGGGATCGCGTGTGGGGGTGATGCTCGGCGATGTCTCGCTGCACGGCTTCCCTTCGGCGCTCATCATGACGCTGACGATGAGTGCGGCGGGCATCTACGCCCGCGAGGCGGAGTCTCCGGCCGCCGTGCTGCGCAAGCTCGACGATGCGCTCGCCGACGAGCTGGCCACCACCGAGATGTTCCTGAGCGTCTTCTACGGGGTCCTCGACCCGGCCGCCGGGGTGCTCACCTACTCGAACGCAGGGCACCCCCACGCCTTCGTGATCCGCGAGGACGGAGAGGCCGAGCGCCTCCCGGCGACGGATCCGCCGGTCGGGTTCGCCGGGCCGGAGTCGTACGGCGAGGAGGCGGTCGCCTGGCACGAGGAGGGGGATCTTCTCCTCCTCTTCACCGACGGCCTCTCGGACACCCTCCCGACCCGGGGTCTGCGCAACGGGGAGCGTCAGGTGCTCGACGCGACGGTCGAGTATCGCTTCCGAAGCACGCGCGAGATCATCGAGGCGCTCTTCGATCTGGCCCCCGACACCCGTCGCTCCGCGTTGGCCGACGATCGGACCGCGCTCGTCGTCCGACGGTGAGGGTCGGCGGACGCGCCAAGAAATCGCTGGGCCAGAACTTCCTGGTCGACGCCAACCTGCAGCACAAGATCGTCGAGGCGCTCGGAGCCGGCCCCGAAGACGAGGTGCTCGAGATCGGGCCGGGCCGCGGCGCGCTGACGCGCCACCTCGTGGGCACCGTCGGCCGACTCGTGCTCGTCGAGCTCGACGACGGACTCGCGGAGGCGCTCCGGGCGCGGTGGGGTCGGCGCGAAGACGTGCACGTCGTGCACGCGGACATCCTGGCCGTGGCACCCTCCGAGCTCCTCTCCGAACCGAGCCGCGCCCTCGTCGTGGGCAACATCCCGTACAACATCACGTCGCCCATCCTCTTCCGGCTTCTCGAGCCGCCTCGTCCACGGGCGATCGTGCTCATGGTGCAGGAGGAGGTTGCCGACCGCATCGCCGCCCCCGTCGGTACGAAGAGCTACGGCGCGCTCTCCGTCGGCGTCCGGGCCGTCGCCGACGCGCGCCGACTCTTCCGCGTCGGGCGGGGAGCCTTCCGTCCGGTTCCCGGCGTGGACTCCGCCGTGGTGCGGATCACACCCCGCAGCCCGGAGGGGCTCCGGAGCGGGGACGACGGAAGTGCGGCGGTCGACGAGGCGTCGCTGCGCACCCTCGTGCGCGCGGCGTTTCAGTGGCGGCGCAAGCAGCTCCGGAAGATCCTGCGCGACCACCCGGATCTCGGCGTGCCGGAGGAGCGGATCGAGCGGGTGCTGGAGGAGCTGGGACTCGAGCCGACCGCTCGACCGGAGCGGGTCTCCCCGCGCGACTTCGTGCGCCTCGCGTCCGCGTTGCCGTAACTGCGACTCCGACCTACATTCGTGAATCTTTTCACAAGCGCGATTTTCCGCGTAATCACTGGCATTTCGGCGCCTCCGTGACAAAGAAGATCCCCGACAGCACCGTTCGCCGACTTTCGCATTATCTTCGGTCTCTGGAAGGGTTCGAAGAAGCGGGAGGTACGGTGTCCAGCGAAGAGCTCGCGGCGCGCGGCCAGACCACGGCCGCTCAGGTGCGGAAGGACCTCTCGCACTTCGGGTCCTTCGGCAAGCGCGGTCTGGGCTACCCGGTCGACGAGCTGCGTGCCCGGCTGCGGCGCATCCTCGGCATCGACCGGACCTGGAACGTCGGGCTGGTCGGCGCCGGGCGCATCGGACTCGCGCTCTTCGAGTATCCGGCCTTCCGGGCGCGCGGCTTCGATTGCGTGGCCATCTTCGACAGCGATCCGGAGAAGATCGGACGAGAGCTGGGAGGGGTCGTGGTGCAGGACCCGTCCGCGTTCGAAGAGGCCGTCCGCGCGCTCGGGATCGAGCTCATCGTCCTCGCCGTTCCGGCCGAGGCCGCGCAGGAGATGGCCCAGCGCGGCGTGGACGCCGGCGTCCGCGGCATCCTGAACTTCGCCCCCATCCGGCTGAACGTGCCGCCCCGCGTGCCCGTCGAGGACGTGAATCTCGTGATGGAGCTGGAGGCGCTGTCCTTCCAGATCTCCAAGGACGAGCCGGACGCGTGAGCCGGGGCGGAGACGCCTCCCTCGTCCGTTCCGCGGCGGACCTCCTCGGTGGAGGGCCGTGCCACACACTCGACCTCGCCCACACGGTTCTCGGGCTCACAGGCCACCCCGGGGCCGCTTCGGCCGCCGTCTTCCACCTGCTGGGCGCCGATCCCCGATTCCAGGTGGACGCCGAGGGCGTGTGGAGCCTCGACCCCTCGGTCGTGCCGCTCGGCGCGTCGCTGGACGAGGTCCGATTCGCGGTCGTGGACGTGGAGACGACGGGCGGTGCTTCTTGGCGCGGACACCGGATCACCGACATCTCGATCGTGGAGGTCGTGGGCGGGCGGATCGTCGACGAGTACGAGACACTCGTGAACCCGGGCCGCTCGATCCCGCCGTCGATCACGGCGCTCACCGGCATCACGAACGGCATGGCCCGAGCGGCTCCGTTCTTCGAGCACGTCGCCGACGAGGTGACCCGACGCCTGCAGGGCCGCGTCTTCGTGGCGCACAACGCGACTTTCGACTGGGGGTTCGTGACGGCCGAGCTGCTCCGGACGACGGGCGATGCGCCCGACGTGCCCCGGCTGTGCACCGTGCGCATGTGCCGACGACTCGTACCCGTGCTGCGTCGGCGGAACCTGGACGAGGTCGCCCGGCACTTCCGGGTGACGATCCACGCGCGGCATCGGGCCTACGGAGACGCTCTCGCGACCGCACGCGTGCTGCTCCGTCTCCTCGACGAGGCACGCGGACGCGGGATCGAGGACCTGGCCACGCTCGCCTGGTACCTGAAACGGCGTCGGCGGCGGAAGCGCTTCGATCCGGGACAGTACGCGCTCGAGTTCCCGGGCAGCGTGTCCCGTGCGGGTACGCGCCGCTGAACCCCACCCGCCCCCCACCCGGAGGAGGATTTTCCGTGCACGAAGGCCTTCCC
>JANQME010000346.1 GCA_028280205.1 Longimicrobiales bacterium | reverse complement strand
CTCGGCCCCATGCTGTCCGAGTGAAGCCGACACACCGAAGCCCCGGTTCCACGATTCCCGCGCCCCAGCCGACGTCTCCCCTCCTCCGATGACGATGACCCGCACCGCTCTCCCGATCCTCCTGGCCCTCTCCACGGCGATCCCCGTGCACGCCCAGTCCTTCCTCGATCCCCTCGTGGCCCCACCCGAGATCGAACAGGAGGTGCGCTCGATCCTCGAGCATCCCCGGGTCCGGGCGGCATTCCGCCATCTCGTCGAGACGGACGAGCGCACGATGGCCGATCTGCGCGAGCTGACGCAGATCCCCGCGCCCCCGTTCATGGAGGAGGTACGCGGCCGGCGCTTCACCGAGATGCTCCTCGAGGCCGGTGTGGACTCCGTGTGGACGGACGACGAGGGCAACGTCGTCGGGCTGCGCCGCGGCGCGGGGTCGGGCACGATCGTGATCTCCGGCCATCTGGACACCGTCTTTCCCGAGGGCACGGACGTCTCGATCCGCGAGGCGGGCGACACCCTGTACGCGCCGGGGATCGCCGACGACACGCGCGGCCTCGTCACGGTGCTCGCGATCCTGCGGGCGATGAACATCGCAGAGATCGAGACCGACCACGACGTCTGGTTCGTCGGGACGGTCGGAGAGGAAGGGCTCGGCGACCTGCGCGGCATGAAGCACCTGTTCCGCGAGGGCGGTCCGAGCATCGACGCCTTCATCTCGGTGGACGGGCTGGGTCGGGACGGCATCACCAACGCGGGTCTGGGGTCGTACCGTTACCGCGTGACGTTCCGGGGCCCGGGCGGGCACTCGTGGGGCGCCTTCGGCCTCGTCAACCCCGCCCACGCCCTCGGCCGTGCGGTGGCGCGCTTCGACGAGGCGGCGAAGGCGTACACCGACGAGGCGGAGCGCCGCACGAGCTACAACGTCGGGCGCATCGGCGGCGGGACGTCCGTCAACTCGATCCCCTTCGAGGCGTGGATGGAGATCGACATGCGGTCGGAGAGCCCCGAGGCGCTCGACGAGATCGACGTCCTGTTCCGGCGCACGATGCAGGAGGGGATCGACGAGGAGAACGCCGGGCGCGTGGGCGGCGACGAGCTCGTCCTCGTCCTCGACAAGATCGGCGACCGCCCGAGCGGCGAGATCGCGGACGACCACCCCTTCGTGCAGCGCGCGATCGCGGCGACGACGCTGACCGGCGGTACGCCGCGCCTGGGCCGCAGCTCGACGGACTCCAACGTCCCGATCGCGCTCGGCGTGCCGGCGATCACCATCGGCGGCGGCGGGGCCGGCGGTGCGGCCCACTCGCTCGGCGAGTACTACATGAATCGGGACGGCCCCGAGGGGATCCAGCGCGCCCTCCTGATCCTGCTCGCGCAGGCCGGACTCTCACCCGTCATGGAGTGACGCGGGCCCGAGTCGTGCCCGCCTCCCACGCCGCCGCCGCGGCCTTCCGCACGACGGCGCTCCTGGCCGCGCTGCTGAGCTCCGCGACCGAGGGCGGCGAGCTTGCCGCGCAGGTCAACGTGGAGGCTCTCCGGCTCGAGCTGCCGCCCCCCGGGCGGTCGGGCACGGTGGGAGCGGACGTCGCCGCGCGGGCGGGGAACGTCGACTTCGTGGCCGTCGACCTGAACGTGCGCCTCTACGACGTGCGCGAGACGTCGACCCGGCTCATGGTCGCCACCGGTGGCCTGGGATTCCTCGAGCGCAGCCGGTTCGCATCCTCGGGGCTGGTCCACTATCGAGCCACCTACACCGAGATGCACCGCTTTCTGCAGCCGGAGTGGTTCGGTCAGGCCAACTACGACCGGCCCATCCTGCTGGACTTCCGGGTGGTGGCGGGTGCGGGAGCCCGGGGCGCGTTCCGGAGCGGAACGTGGGGCGACGTGGGAGGCGGCAGCTCGCTCATGGTCGAGCAGGAGTGGCTCGCGCTGCCCGACACGGCGGTGCATCCGGACCGCACACTCGCGCTCCGCTGGAGCAGCTACCTCTCGCTGCGGGTCGTGGCGAGCGGGAACACGGTGATCACCTCCACCTCGTACGTGCAGCCCGATGTCACCGACTTCGGCGATGTCCGTGTCCTGGAGACCGCGCGCCTCTCCACGAACATCTCGGAGCGGCTGGCGCTCACCGTCAGCCTCGACATGCGCTACGACTCCCGTCCGCCGGACGGGCTCGACGCGCTGGACGCCCGTTTGAGGACGGGGCTCATGTACGCCTACTGAGGGGTTCGGCCCGTCTGTCGAGGTGGGCGACCCCCCGACCGAGCCGGAGCCTACTCGGCGTTCGCGAAGCCCTGCCGGACCATGTCCACGAGGTCGCCGACCGTGCGGTGCGCTTCCACGGGGTGCCGGAGGTGAAGCTCCCGGTGAACGGTGTAGTGGTTCCGCCGTCCCTCGCGCGTCCGCTCGATGGCACCCGCCTCGTCGAGCTCGCCGATGATCCGCATCACCGCGCGCTCGGTGATCCCAACCTGGAGCGCGAGGTCGCGGACGGTGACGTCCGGGTCCTCCGAGATGCAGAGGAGCACATGGGCGTGGTTGGTGAGGAAGCTCCACGATGCGCTGGAGGACGTCATGACGCTGCGGTGGAGAGTGGGGAGCGAGGCACGTTGAAAACTCCGTCAATCATTTCTAAACTAGTCGTTCGTTTCATGTAAACGGAACCACGAAACGAGATACGCGAAGGCGGGATCCTCCTACCCCGATGTGACGATGCGCTTCTTCGAGAATGCACGCGGCGATCTCTTCGGCGGACTGACCGCCGGAATCGTCGCGCTTCCGCTGGCGCTCGCGTTCGGGGAGCAGACCGAGATGGGCGCGATCGCCGGTCTGTACGGCGCGATCGCCCTGGCGATCGTCGCGGCGGTCTTCGGCGGTACGAAGACGCAGATCAGCGGCCCGACCGCCCCGATGACCGTCGTGTCCGCGGTCGTCATCGCGGACGCCATCGCGTACATGGGCGGATTCGAAGAGGCGATCCCGCTCATCATCGCGACGTTCCTGCTCTCCGGCGCGATCCAGGTCGTGATGGGGCTCATGGGGATCGGCAAGTACATCCGCTACATGCCGTACCCCGTCGTCTCCGGCTTCATGTCCGGGATCGGCGTGATCATCGTCATCACCCAGATCTTCCCCTTCTTCGGCGTCGCCGCTCCGGCGGGCGGGCCCATGGGGACGATCCGGTCGATGCACCAGATCCCGGAGATCCTCAACGTGGCTTCCGTTTCGGTCGCGCTGGTCACGATCGGGATCATCTACGGCCTGCCTCGCTTGACGAGGGTGGTTCCATCCTCGCTCGTGGCACTCATCGTCGTGTCGGCGGGGGCGTTCTTCCTGCTCGACGCCGACTCGATCCTGCGGATCAACTCGCGCGGGCCGATCCCGACCGGGCTCCCCGAGCTTCAGCTCGGCTTCGTGGCGATCTTCAGCAACTTCCGGCACATGCTGGTGGTCTTCGAGTACGCCTTCACGCTCGCGGCCCTCGGCGCGATCGACTCACTCCTGACGTCGCTCGTCGCGGACAACATGACGAAGACGCGGCACGACTCGAACCGCGAGCTGGTCGGGCAGGGGCTCGGCAACATGGTGGCCGCGGTCATCGGGGGCCTGCCCGGCGCCGGGGCGACCATGCGCACCGTGATCAACATCAAGTCGGGAGGGACGTCGCCCCTCTCCGGTGTGGTGGCCGGCACCTTCCTTCTCGCGGTCCTCCTGGGGCTCGGCTCGCTCGTCGGACACGTGCCCAACGCCGTGCTCGCGGGCATCCTGATCACCGTCGGGATCGGCATCGTCGACTACAAGGGGCTGCGCCACCTCCGAACGGTGCCGAAGGCCGACGCCGCCGTGATGATCGCGGTGCTCGCGCTGACGGTTTTCGTGGACCTGCTCGTCGCCGTCGCGGCGGGGCTGGTGCTCTCGGCCCTGCTCTTCATGAAGAACATCTCGGACGTCATCGAGCGCCGGACGGAGAGCGCGCCGCTCAAGGAATTCTCGCGCGAGATCCCGTGGGCGGACGAGGGCGACCTCATCGAGCGTCGCGGAGACCGGGTCTACATCAAGCACCTGGACGGGCCGCTCTTCTTCGGCTTCGCCAACCGCTTCCAGGAGCTGGTCTCGAAGCTGCCCGAGCTGGAGGTCGTCATCCTCCGCTTCGACCGGGTTCCGTACATGGATCAGTCGGGTCTGTACGCGCTCGAGGAAGCCGTCATGGATCTGCGCCACAACAAGATCCGCGTGGCGTTCACGAACATCCACGGGCAGCCGCGCGACCTCGCCGAACGCATCCGCCTCATCCCGGACCTGGTTCCGACGAACTACTGTTTCCCGAGCTTCGCGGAGGCGGCGACGTGGCTCGAGCGGTATCTGACGGACGGGTCGGCGGAGCCGCCGTACGCCTCGAGCCGCGACGAACAGGGCGAGTCGACCTCGGTTCCGGCCTCCGTCTGACGTTGCCCGAGCAAGCTCGGCAGAGCCTGCCTAGCAGGCCGCGCCGAGCGCCTCCGCCAGCCGCGGCACGAGCTCGCCCGCCTTCCCTTCGACCTTGACCGCCGCGTACTCGTCCGCACGGGTCTCACCCAGGTTCAGGACCGCGATGGGGACGCGGCGCTCCGCCGCGCCGTAGACGAAGCGACGCCCCGAGTAGACGGTCAGCGAGGACCCCACCACCAGAAGGACGTCGGCGGCGTCGAGGAGCGCCCAGCAGGCGTCGACGCGATCGCGCGGCACGTTCTCGCCGAAGAAGACGACGTCGGGCTTGAGGACGCCTCCGCAGATGCGGCAGCCGGGTACGCGAAAGCTCTCGTACGCACCCTCGGGCAGCTCCGCGTCCCCGTCCGGGGCCGCCTGCGGTTCGCGGCCTCCGGCGTCGGCGGGGCGATGTCGATACCGCTCCAGCCAGCCGCGGTTCTCGTACTCCAGCCGGGTCTGCATCTCGGCCCGGGAGATCCGGTCCCCACAGTCGAGGCAGACCACGTCGGCGAGCGAACCGTGCAGCTCGATGACGACGCGACTCCCCGCCCTGTGGTGCAGGCCATCGACGTTCTGCGTGATCACCCCACCGACGAACCCGGCCGCCTCGAGCGCCGCCAGGCCGTGGTGGGCAGGATTCGGCCGGGCATCGGATACGCGGCGCCAACCCACGGCGCTCCGCGCCCAGTAGCGGCGACGGTTCGCCTCGGAGCGGACGAACTCGCCGTAGCGGACGGGCGTGCGCGTCCGTAGCCGACCTTCCGGGCCCCGGTAGTCCGGGATACCGGACTCGGTGCTACACCCCGCACCCGCGAGCACGACGGTGCGCCGGTCGCGCAGCAGGTCGACGAGCGGAGCGATCACGTCGGGAACGAGCGGGACGAACCCGTGCCCGTGCGGTTCAGCGGCGCGTCAGCCGCGGGACGTACTTGGTCAGCCCCTGGACCGGCCCGACCTCGCCCGCGTAGACGTTGCCGTCGCGATCCACCGTGACGCCCTCGCCCATCGATCCGTAGCCCCCCATCCCCGACGGCCGCTCGCTCATGTGCTCCGGCACGAAGTACCAGACCTCTCCGGTGGCGGCGCTGCCCACGCGAAGCCCCTTCCGCCACCCGCCCGGGTTGTAGCGCACGTCCGACTCCGAGTCGATGGCGTACAGCACGTCGTCCTCGTCGATGAAGAGGCCGGAGATCCGGCTGAACTGGTACCAGGTGTGGAGGTGGTTCCCGTCCTGGTCGTAGATCTGGATCCGGCGGTTGCCCCGGTCGGCCACGAAGAGCCGCCCCCGTGTGTCCATCGCGAGCGAGTGGGGCGACCGGGTGTCGGTTCGCTCGTACCCCCACTCGCTGAAGCTCATGAGGTACGTGCCGTCCGCCGCGTACTTGTGGATGCGGCTGACCGCGCTGGGCGAGTTCGGGTCGTCCGTGTACTGCGCGGGGTGTGATTCGGCTACGAAGATGCTCCCGTCCGGCGCGATGAGGACGTCGTTGGGCGCGTTCAGATGCGTCGGCGGCTCACCGACCTCGCCCGGCGTTCCGATCGTCATGAGGAGCTCGCCCGTCGGACTGAACTTCCGTACCGCGTGCCCGTTCATCGGCGCGTCCGGCCGCTGCTCCAGCTCGCGCTCATTCGGCGAGCGGGCGTCGGCGATCCAGACGTTTCCGTCCGCGTCGACATCCATCCCGTGCGGCCACGTGATCAGCCCGGCCCCGAATGCGGTCACGACGTTTCCGTCGGGGTCGAGCTTCACGATCGGATCCACGTCGGACAGGGCGCACGAGTTCGCTCCGCACCGGTCACCGGCCCAGATGTGCACCCCGTCGACGTCGACGTTGACCGCGCTCACCGAGCCCCAGCTCCGGCCGTCGGGGAGGATGCCCCAGTCCCGCACGGTCTCGTACGGGTTGGGGAGGTTGTTCACGGGCTCGACGTCGGCGTGCTCCGCGGGGCCCGACGCGCCGCGCTGCGCCGACGCGGGCGCGGCGACGGCCGCGAGGGCGAGCACGGCCAGGAGGGCGGCGCCCGGGTGAGCGAGCCGACTGGAGCGGGAGTTTCGGGACGAGGGCGTTCGGCGCATCGGAGCCTCTCAGCTCGGGGCGGGGGATTCGGCGACGAGGACGTCGCAATCTGGATCTCGTACGGGGCTCGGTCCAGACGGCGCGCGGCCCGGTCCCCCGCCTTGCGTTCGCCGGTGGCCCGGGGACCTTACGGACGCGCCCGCCCGCCCTGCCCCACGCCTTTCCATGGCCCACCCCTCCACCGTCGGCATCACCGTCATCGGTGGAGGCATCGTCGGACTCGCCACGGCCCGGGCGCTCGTCCGCTCCGGGATCGAGGGCGTCCGGGTCGTCGAGAAGGAGGCGGCCGTCGCCCAGCACCAGAGCACGCACAACAGCGGCGTGCTCCACGCGGGTCTGCAGTACCGCCCGGGCTCGGCGAAGGCACGCCTCGCCCGCGAGGGCATCCGGCGTATGACCGAATTCTGTCAGGAGAACCGGATCACGCACGAGATCTGCGGGAAGCTCGTGGTCGCGACGGACGCCTCCGAGCTGGGACGGTTGGACGACATGCTGGAGCGCGGACGCGCCAACGGACTGGAGGGTCTTCGGCGCCTGTCACCGGGCGAGGTCCGCGAGATCGAGCCGCACGTCGACTGCCGCGCCGCCATCCGTGTGCCCGAGGAGGGGATCGTCGACTTCGGCGCCGTCTGCCGGGCCCTGGAGCGCGAGAACGAACGGGCAGGCGTCGAGATCGTGCGCGGAGCGGAGGTGCGCGCACTGCCACGCGAGGGGCGCGAGTGGCGCGTGGTCACGACCGCGGGCGAGCTGACGAGCCGCGTGATCGTGAACTGCGCCGGCCTCTTCGCGGACCGGGTCGCGGAACTCGCCGGAAGCCCGCCGAAGGCACGCATCGTGCCCTTCCGCGGCGAATACCGGCGGCTGCGCCCGGAGTCCGAGCACCTCGTGCGGCACCTGGTCTACCCGCTGCCCGAGCCGGGCTTCCCCTTCCTGGGGGTGCACTTCACGCGACGCATCGGGGGAGGCGTCGACGCCGGGCCGAGCGCCGTCCTCGCCTTCGCTCGCGAGGGGTACGACCGCTCGACCGTGAACCTCCTCGACCTCATCCAGGCGGGGACCTTCGTCGGGCTGTGGCGCTTCACGGGCCGCCACCATCGCATGGTCGCGCGCGAGCTGGCGCAGTCGTTCGACCGGCGCCGCTTCGTCCGCGCGCTCCGGCGCCTGGTACCGGAGATACGGGCCGAGGACCTCCACCCGGGCTCATCGGGTGTGCGCGCCCAAGCCGTGCTTCCGTCGGGCGACTTCGTGCACGACTTCCTCTGGGTCGACGACTCCGCCGCGGTTCACGTCGTCAACGCACCGAGCCCTGCCGCGACCGCGTCGCTCGCGATCGGCGAAGAGATCGCCCGACGGGCGATGCGCCAACTCGCCTGAGGTGGATCGCCGGTCGGCCTCAGGGCTCTCGGGTTCGAACCCCCTGAACGACCTCGACGAGCTGACCCACGACGGCAGGGGCCGCCGCGAGTCCCAGCGCGAGGAGCCACGAGGCGCGGTCGAGTGGCACCGTCCCGAGGACGTCGGCGATCGGTCCGACGTGCACCGCCGCGAGCTGAAGCGCGATCACGAGGGGCACGGACGCGAGGGCCCAGCGGTTCGCGAACGCCCGGGCCGGCCGGAGCACCGGAGCACGGCTGCGGGCGTTGCCGAGGTGGAAGAGCTGCGCGAGCGCGAGCGTCATGAACGCGACGGTCGCCGCACGCTCCGGTGCGGGGCCCCGCAGGGTAAGCGCGTAGGCGACCAGCGTGGCCCCCGTGATCAGCGACGAGTAGAAGCCGATCGCGCGGAGGAAGGGCGCCGAGAGGATCGCTGCGCCCGGCGGCCGGGGCGGTCGGGTCATGACGTCGGGCTCGGCCGGCTCCAGAGCGAGCGCGAGCGCGGGGAAGGTGTCCGTGACCAGATTCAGCCAGAGGATCTGCAGCGGCAGGAGAGGGACCGGCATCCCCAAAACCCCCGCGCCGAGGATCACGAGCACCTCGGCGACGTTACAGCTGAAGAGGTAGAAGACGAACTTGCGGATGTTGTCGTAGACGACCCGCCCCTCCTCGACCGCCGAGCCGATCGTGCGGAAGCGGTCGTCCGTGAGCACGATCGCCGCGGTGCCCTTGGCCACGTCGGTGCCGCGGCCACCCATGGCGACGCCGATGTCGGCCTTCTTGAGCGCCGCGGCGTCATTCACCCCGTCGCCGATCATGGCCACGATCTGCCCCCGGCTCTGCAGCGCGGACACGACGCGCAGCTTGTCCTCCGGGCTCACACGTGCAAAAACGCCGACCCGGTCGATCGTCCGCTCGAGCGCGGTGTCGTCCATTGCTCCGAGGTCGGCGCCGTCCAACTCGAGGTCGTCGGTCGCCGACGCTCCGATCTCCCGCGCGACGGCCTCGGCCGTCGCGCGCTGGTCGCCCGTGATCACTACCGTCCGGATGCCGGCGCCGCGCAGCGCTCCGATCGTCTCCGTGACCCCCGGCGCGGGTGGGTCGAGGATCCCCGCGAGACCGAGCATCGTGAGGCGATCCGGCTCCTCCGCTCGACCTCTGGCGAGCGCGATCACCCGGAGTCCGCGCGACGCCATGGCATCGTTCTGCGTCATGAAGCCCCGGCGCGCCTCCGAGGAGAGCTCGGACCGGTCCAGGAGGACCGACGGCGCACCCTTCACGAGCAGGCGCAGCCCCTCCGGCGCCTCGTGAACGGTCGCGCTGGCACGCCGTGCGCTCGAGAACGGGATCTCCTCGACTTCCGGAAGGCGGTCGCGCAGCTCCTCGGGCAGGATCCCACCTTTGCGCGCCAACACGGAGAGAGCGGCATCCGTGGGGTCTCCGAGCGGCGGACCGTCGTCCACGAAGCGCGCCCGGCTGGTCAGCTCCGCTGCCTCGAGGAGCCCGTTCAGCCACGGTGTGGCGTCCGGATCGACGGGGCGGCCGTTCTCGGAGAAGCCCCCGACCGGCTCGAACCCCGTGCCTTCGACCTCCACCACGCGCTCCGCGTTCGCGATCTCGACCACGGTCATCTCGCCCCCCGTCAGCGTCCCCGTCTTGTCCGTGCACACGACCGTCGTCGCGCCGAGTGCCCCGACCGCGACGAGTCTCCGCACGAGGGCGTTTCGGCGCGCCATGCGCCGCAATCCTACCGCGAGGGCGATGGTCGCCACCGCCGGCAGCCCCTCCGGAACGGCGGCGATCGCGAGTGCGAGTCCCGTCTCGATCATGAGCCCGATCGGAGCGCCCCGCAGGACGCCGAGGCCAGTCACGGCGACGGCGACCGCCAACGTCCCCCATACCAACCGGCGCCCGAGGGCGTCGAGCCGCTCCTCCAGTGGAGTCCGCCCCGGTTCGATGGTGGCGACCAGCTCCCCCACTCGCCCGATCTCGGTCTCGCGCCCCGTGCGAACGACGACGGCTCGAGCCCGCCCCCCCACCACCGTGGTGCCCGCGAAGAGCATCGGGGAGCGCTCCGCGAGGACCGTCGCCTCGTCGGAAAGCGCATGAACGTCCTTGTGGACAGGGAGGGATTCGCCGGTGAGGGACGCTTCGACCACCCGCAGCTCCGCAGACTCCAGGAGTCGCGCGTCGGCGGGTACCGAGTCGCCTTCCTCCACGTCGACCACGTCGCCGGGAACGAGCTCCGCCGCCGACACGGTGCGCAGCTCCCCGTCCCGGAGCACCCGCGCGGAGGGCGTGTCCAGCCGGAGCAGCGCGTCCATGGCACGTCGTGCCCGCAGCTCGACGGCGAAGCCGATCGAGGTATTCAGGGCCAACACGCACCCGATCGCCAACGCCTCGAGCAGGTCGCCGAAGGCGAACGCCACCACGGCCGCCGCCAGAAGCAGAAGGACGACCAGGCTGGCGAACTGGTCGAGGAGCACGCGTAGCGCGGAGACCCGCTCGCCGGTCTCGATCCGGTTCGGACCGACAGCCTCGAGCCGCGTCCGGGCCTCGGCCTCGGTGAGGCCGGACGGGCCGGAATCGAGGCGCTCGAGGACCTCGGTGGGCGCGAGCGTGTGCCAGAGCACGCCTTCGCTTCAGAACTTGTTGAAGAGGAACCCGATCGAAGCGGAGAGCAGATCGCCGGTGAAGATGCTGGCCCCTTGATGGCGTGCGAGCTCTACCCGCGCCCAGGGGTCCTCCGGATATGCTCGGACCGCCTCCATGGAGGCGAGGGCGCGTGCACGCAGCTCACGCTCCTCGGGATCGCCGCCCGAGCGCTCGGCCTCGGCCGACTCGAGCTCGCGGAGCGTCTTCGCCACGGCGTCCGCATCGAGAACCGTGATCGGCGAGCCACAGTGTGCGCACTGAAAGCCACCGGCGAGGTCGACCGGGGCGCCGCAGCTCGAGCACTGCACGCTCTTCACCTCCGCCTTGACCCGCTCCTGCTCGAGGGGGGTGAGGGAGCGCACGAACTGCTTCTCCTTGAGGAACTCCGAGAACGGTGTGAGCCGACCGTGCCCCGCGGGACATGCGTAGTAGGAGAAGCGACCACCCTTTCCGATGTCCCGGTGCAGCGAGAGGCGCCGCGAGCAGTGCGGACAGACGATGCGGCCCCCGATCGCGTGACGCGGGTCGTCCCGGTGCTCGTGCAGCACGCGGAAGAGCTCCAGCGTACCGCCGGGCGACAGGTGAAGGCTCTCCCGCTTGTCGAGCCAGAGCGTGTGGCACGCGAAGCAGAGATCGACTTCGATGGACGGCCCGTACACGCCGTCCATCGCCTGTCGGTCCATCGTTTCGGAGCAGTTCGGGCAGCTCAGTGTGGGCATCGCGTGCATCGTGGAGACGGTGGGGTGCGACGCTTGCCAATACTGGGAACGGTCCGGCCGCTGTCCATACCGGCCGTCAGTGCAGCACGTTGCGGCCGCGCAGGTGCTGCGTCACCGCGCCCACGAGCAGTGGATGGATCCGATAGCGTGTCGACCCGTCGGCCCCGTCGCCTCCCGAAGACGACCCACGGGGCAGCGTCGTGAGCAGCCGCCGATTGACGAGCGACTCGAAGATCTGGGTGCTCTCGCCGCCGGGGATCCGGAAGACCCGGTCGTGCTCCTCGATCGTCAGCGTGCGGTGCTCCAGGAACGCCTTGAGCGTAAAGGCCTGGGTGAGGGAGAGTGAGTCGAGGACGGAGAAGTCGGGGCGGGTCGGCGGGTGGACGAGCAGCCCTTCGCCTTGCTCGAAGTCGCAGCACTGGAGCCACTGGAAGAGCGCCAGACGGAGGTCGCCGGACGACGCCCGGACGAGCTGATCGAAGAAGTCGTCCGCGAGAATGGAGCGGACCGCGTCCGGCTTGCGCGCCTTGCGCAGCCGGCGCTTGAGGAGGCGCCGTCCCCGCGGCTCCTCGTAGCGCAGGGCGAGGCCGCTGCGCCGGTGGCGCGTCCTCACCGCGAGGCGGATGCCGGCCGCGTCGAGCGGCGGGAGCTCCATCGTGTCGACCTGGGCGACCGCGTTCGGAACCGCGGTCGAGATCTGCTGCCACGCGGCCAGCGTCATCCCGCCGATCCAGCAGATCCTCGACTCCGTGCGCACCATCAGCGAGAGCGTCCGGTCGACGAGTGCCGAGCCCCCGGCAATGCGCAGGAAGACGTGCTCGAGGTTGTCGACCGTGACCAGCTCCGGGAGGGTGCCGGAGTGCGCGGCCAGGATGGACTGGGCCAGCTCGTCGAGCGTGTCGACGGTCGGCAGACCGAGCGCTTCTGCGAGGGTCACGACCCATTCGGACTCGCTCCCCACCCGCTCCGTCGGGCAGATCCTCGCGGTGCGCCCCCGTTCGGCCTCGACGGCGGTCTCGACGGCGCGCAGGAAGCTGGTGAGGCCGGCCCCGTGGCGTCCTCGCAGGACGAGGCAGTCGGCCTGTCCCTCTCCGAGCCGCTTCCACCGGGCCACCGCGTCCGCGATCAGGCCGTCCCGCCCCACCAGGAGTTGGGTGTCGGAGAGAGCGTCGAGCGAAAAGAGCCGCTGGTAGACCGGAGGCAGCGTGCGGACGAGCGCGGATGCCTCCGAGAGGAGACGGACCATGCGTGTGGAGACGACGCCCTCGGCCGAGGCTCCGGCGACGACGCGTCGCCCCGTCCTGAGCAGTCTGCGCGCCCACCTGCGCAGCCGAATCCGGACGTACCGCCAGGTGCGGTGCAAGCTTCGGAGCTGCGGCCCCCACCGGTCGAGTGTTCGGGCCGCCGCCGAGGCCAGACCCGAGCGGGCTGCGAGCATCTGCGCCTGCACTCCGCCCGCGCCCACACGCTCGATGAGCCCCAGCGTGCCTTCGCCCACCTCGTCCGCCAACGTAACGCGCGTCTCGTCGAACGCCGTCTCCAACTCGGACACCTCGGTGCGCAGGGAATCCGCTACGTTGCCGAGCGCGTCCGACACGAGCTTCGAGGCGTTCTCGACATGGTCGACCTCCTTCCCTTCGGCCGGAGCCTCCAGTACGCGCTCCGCCTGCTCGGCGTCCGGACCCGGACCTTCGCCCAGCTCGCTTCGGGCGGACTCGAAGGCGAACGAGAGGACCCCACTCAGCTCGCCGACATCGTCGTGGAGTCGATCCACGGCGGCGACGAGCTCCCCGGTCGAGCCCCGGATGCGGTCCACCCGAAGGAGGTCGAAGGCCTGGCGGGCGAGTTGGCGCAGCGGAACGGTCCTCGTCTCGATGCGCCGGAGCCGGGGGTGCAGCACCGCACCTTCGGGTACGAGCGAGATCTCGTCGGGAGCCTGGGCGAGCACCGAACCGAGCGCGTCGGCCATCGAGTGCGCACCCTCCACCAGGATCTCCCGCACGAGCTCCTCGTCGGGCAGCAGCTCCATGGCACGGCCCTCGGCCGCGGACACCCGCGTCATGAGCCGCTCCATGGCGGCCCACACCGCCTCGGGCTCGCGACCGCTCGGAACCTCGGACTCGAGCACCTCGAACTGGTCCGCGACGGCACGGAGCCGTCGGACGGGCTCCAGACACTCCTCCTCGAAGCGGCTCAGGAGCCGCGTGCGGATCGCGGCCGTCGCGGCCAGCATGCCGAGAATCGCCGAGTAGAGCTCCAGCCGATTCGCCACCCCGGTGGCCAGGGCCTCGAGCGCGGGCGTCACCTCCGCGATCCCGGGGACCTGCTCGTCCTCGTTCCCGGCGGACGGGGGGTCGTACACCAGGCTTCCGGCCACCGCCAGGTCCGCCTCGAGCCGACTTCGTGGGGGCGTCACGACCTGCTCGAGGTCCTCCGGCCGGGTCCACCTCGGATAGACCGCGGCGAGACCCGCGAGGCGTTCC